>JANXVE010000200.1 GCA_025351825.1 Chamaesiphon sp. 341R_metabat_111
TTTGTTATTATCGTGTTAACAATATTAACCAGGTTATATCGGCTTTCAAACTATATAATTGTCTAGGTTCAAGATGAAAATATTTGGCTCTAGGAGCGGCTTTCACCGACTCGCCGTTGCTGCTTCTCTTCACCGCTTTACCAGTATCTCTCGGATTACTTGCTTTGTCAACCCCCAGTCGAAAAGAATTTTTGGGAAGGAAGATATGCCGTTATTTCCTGAATATTTAGTTTAGTCATTAATGCGGGTGAACTCTTTGTAGCTATGGTTTTCAGACCAGAGTGTTTCTGTAGGGATCTTAATTCGAGCGCAATGAGTCGGTGACTTTCGCTTGATTTAGTAGTTGCTCGATCGAGTCCAATATTTCTACCTGCCCCCAATCTTGGTAAAGAGTGGCGGCGATCGCCAGTCCACCCGCCCCGACTCCTTCTTTGACGAAACCTTGCTCGTAGACTTGGAGTTGGGAATATTTGGAATTGGCAAAACTGAGGTTGGTAGAAATTAGGGGAATTTGGGGAATTAATTGGGCGAGAGCGACGGTATCGCCAGATCGATCGGCTGCAACCCAGGCAGTAGTGCCAACGATGATTTGAGCTGTGTTAACTATAAGATTTTGACTAACGCCGATCGCATTAATCAGTGCTGCTACCGCCAACATTTGCGTCCCACCAGCGAGTAAGACACCTGTAGTGCGACTAGCTGAGATCGCCATTCCGGCTACGACAATTTGCATGGGATCGCCGATGGCAGCTACTAGTCTTAGGGGGGAGATGGGTGTGGGGAGTGTGGGAAGTGTGGGGGGCGGATTGATAGTGCTTAGGTTTAGGTGTGATAATCCTTGGGCGACGATTTCGGCTTTTTGGTGATGATTGCAAACTGGGTGACTGCTATTGACTTTGCCGAGGGCATCGATGCCTAAGCCTGTAAGTAGACTTAATGCGGTAGTGGTGCCGCCGACGACACATTCACCGATGACGAGATAGCTGTCTGGATGGAGGGCGGCTAGTTTTTCACCCCAGCTTAAACCTTGGTAATAGAGGTGTTCGACAATCTTTAGTGGTAGGGCTGATCCGGTGCTCAAGCAAGCTGCTGGCAGCCCTGATAGGTCAATATGGGGGATGGTTGGGGCGATCGGTAAGCCAGCATTGAAGATATATGAGGGTAGATCTAGAGCAGCAACGATCGCGCGGGAGATATAGACGGGAGAAGCACCTGCAATCAATGGTGGCAGCGGATAATCGGGATGATGTTGGACACCACGGGCGAGAAATTCGGCATCGGCGATCGCAGTGTACCGCCGATCTTCAGGTGTTTTGCCTGCTGCTGAAATGCCTGGAATCAGGCAGGTATCTGTAAAACCCAGCACACAAGCAAATACGGGTAGTTTTCCGCGATAGAGATCCAACCACTGCTGTGCCTGTAATGGTGCTGTGTGGATCTGAATCATTTGTAATTAGATGTTGAAGGTTAAAAGTTGGGAACTATAAAGTTAGTAGCATTTCTAATCTACTAACTTTCACAGACAGAAATGCCAGAATTCAGCTAGGGCGATCGACAAATGGACACAATGGATCAAAAAAGGGCTGCTATTAGCGAGAGATCGCGGACTATTTTGATTGTGGAGGACTCGCTGTCGTACCGCAAGCTATTGCGCGACTATTTGAGTCAAGATAATCGCTACACCTATACAATCCTCGAAACAGGAACGGGTGCCGAGGGGCTAAAACAATATCGAATTGCCAAGCCTGATGCAATCTTACTAGATTATTTACTGCCCGATATGAATGGGCTGGAATTTTTGCAGGCTTTACAGCAACAGATTAAGAAGCCAGATCTCCCCGTAGTGTTGCTGACACAGTATGAGCAGGAGAATTTGGAGGCTCAAGCGATCGAATCTGGTGCCCAGCAGTATCTAAGCAAGTCAGAAATAACTACGGAAAATCTACGGCTATCCCTTCACAATGCAATTAAACAGGGGGAATTACTCCGGCAGGTTGCCGCACTCAAGCTGGAAAATAGTCAGCACATCAAGGCTTTAAATCAACATGAGGAACAGTTGCGGCTGGCACTAGCATCTGCTCAAATGGGGATTTGGGATTGGAATTTACTGACTGGGAAGGTGCAATGGAACCGCGAACATGAGGAGTTATTCAATCTAGAGCCTGGTAGTTTTGATGGTAGTTACGAAGCATTCGACCAATGTATTCATCCCGACGATCGGGCGAACGTTCATCAAGCGGTGATCCAGTCGATCGAAAGTCACAGCAGTTTGTGTCATCAATATCGGATTATCTGGGCTGATGGCAGTATCCATTGGATCGAAACCAGAGGGGAAGCGTTTCTAAATAATGCCCAAGAGCCAATCCGCACCGTCGGTACTGTCGTAAACATTGATAAACGGCATCAAGCACAACAACTGCTGCAAACTCAATTGGATCAACAGCGGCTGGTACTGGATATGACAGTCCGAATTCGCCGTTCGCTCGATCTATCAGAAATTCTGAAAACTACAGTGGAGGAAGTGCGACAATTTCTCCAAATCGAGCGGGCAATTGTCTATAAATTTGCACCTGATGGCACTGGTACGGTGATTGTGGAATCAGTAAGTGCTGGCTGGGAAGAGATTTTGCATACAGAACAGATCTACGATCCTTGCGGTGAAGCCTCGATTAAGGACTTTCAGCAGGGCTTTGTCATCGCCAATTCTGATATCTACAGTGGTGAAATTGACGATTTGCATCTCCAATTTCTAGAAAATGTCCAAATTATGGCAAATTTGGTGGTGCCGATCTTCACTGGGGATGAGTTGTGGGGCTTGTTAATCGCTCATCACTGCTCGGCTCCGCGTCAGTGGCAAGTTTCGGAGATCGATCTAGTCAAGCAGCTCGCCAGTCAGGTAAGTATTGCGATTCAACAATCAGATTTGTTCACCCAAGCGCAGCAAGAGTTGACGCAGCGGAAACAAGCAGAAATGACGCTGCAACTGCTCAATACTGAACTAAAACAACGTCGAGCAGTGGAAAAGCTCAAGGACGAATTTATCGGGATTGTCAGTCACGAACTCCGCACGCCGCTAACTTCGATGCAGGGATCTCTGGGGCTATTGGCAATGGGTTTGATGGATGACGAGCCAGAACAGATGAAACAGATGATCGAGATTGCATCAATTGAAACCGAGCGACTGGTGCGGATGGTGAATAATATCCTCGATCTGGATAAATTGGATGCCGACGCTGATGTGCTCCAACCCGAATGGTGTGATGCACCCACATTGATTCAGCAGGCAATGAGCGCGATGATCGGCAGTGCGGCAGCGGCAGGAGTAGATCTAGCCATTGATTGTCCGCCAATCCAGATTTGGGTGGCACCAGATCGGATTGTCCAAACTCTGACAAATCTCCTGGGTAATGCCCTTAAATTCTCACCTCAAAACAGCATGGTTTCGATCTCAGTCGAAGTGATCGACGATCTGTCTGAGCTGTCTCAAACACAGACAAGTCTGGTTCGATTTGATTCGGCGCAGAGCAACACAAATTTCTCACGGCAGATCCGGTTCGCTGTCAGAGATTATGGGCGAGGCATTCCGGCTGACAAGCTGGAAACAATTTTCAATCGCTTTGAGCAGGTAGATGCCTCTGACTCTCGCGATAAGGGCGGTACCGGATTGGGCTTGGCGATTTGTAAATCGATCGTCGAGCAGCATCAGGGGCGAATCTGGGTAGAAAGCTTATGGGGTCAAGGTAGTACATTTTTCTTTACTTTACCGCAGCCAATGCAAGAAACTGCTTTAGTTTTGGGTACTTTAGAGAAACAGACTTATTGTATCGATCGATACTAAATCCAGCATTAATGAATTAGAGCATAATTTACTTTCTTTTCTGCTCTCCACATGCCTTGCGCCCTCCCCATCGCTAATTACTATGAATACCACCAGCCAAACCAATGTCAAATTCAAGGATTTGATTGCTGAATTTAAGAATATTAAAGCTAATGCTTGGAGTGGTAATCTGATTATTCAAGTTGCAGATACGCCGAGCTGGATGCTGTACTTCTCTGGTGGGTTATTAGCGGGGATTAGCGGTGGTATCGATGCGATCGATCGTTGGAACCGAAATCTAGCTCTGGCTTCTCTGAATGTGCCACTCGATCGATTAGTTAAATCGACAAACGATCGAGAAATCTTTCTCAACTCTAATAAGATTGCCCAAGAATGTGTGGCCAAAGAAGTCTTATTTGATATCATTCAGTTCAGTCAAAATAAAGGAGATCGACTGTCTTACCGATTTATTCCTGTTAGCGAGAAGAACACGCAGGTACAGTCAGCACTGCCATTACTCGAACTTCAACCACTCCTCACGACTACGATTCAAGCATGGCAACAGTGGGGAAAATATGAACTATCGCTTTATGCACCTAGTTTATTCCCAATTATTCGGGAATCAGCTCAGATTAGCAGCTTCGATGGGGAGCAAGATTTACAGGATCTAATTGCTTCTATTGATGGGACTAAATCACTCCGCAGCCTAGCAATTCAGCATCGCAAGCATCTAATTGACGTGGTGATTCCCCTGTTACCATTACTAAAACTAAATATTATTAGTTTATCAATCTCAAAGCAGCCCGATCTAGAGCTGGAGATTCACTCCGATCGAGAATCTAATGCAGCAGATCTCAGTACCACAGTCGGACGATCGCAAATGCAAATTTCGGTGCCAACTCATGCTTTACAGGATCGAACGATCGCTAAAACAATCCCGCTTGTCGCCTGTATCGATGATAGTCTTTCCGTCTATATCAGTATGGAAAAAATTATTACTGATTATGGATATCGATGTTTTGGGATCCAAGATCCGCTGAGGATTATTACGGGATTACTTAAAAATAAACCCGATCTGATTTTCTTAGACTTAATCATGCCTGTGACTAATGGCTATGAAGTCTGCGAACAAATTCGGAAAACGCCTAGTCTAGCCCATATTCCGATCGTAATTCTCACTGGCAATGATGGCTTGATCGATCGAGTCCGCACCAAGTTTGTTGGTGCAAACGCCTTCCTTGGCAAGCCAATTCAGGCAGCGGCAGTGACGAAAATGATTGATAAGTATCTGGAGGAAAAACAATCGAGTCGGATCATCACGATCGAGCAATCCAGTTCGATCCTAGTTCCCGATCTTGGTATAATTACAGCACAGCGTCAAGCTGTACTCAACAGTATTGGCAAGCAAGTTTTAGTAGTTGATGACGATCGCAATATCCGTGAAGTCGTATCGATGTGTCTCCACAAACTCAAAGGCTGGGATGTTTTGACAGCGGCATCAGGACAAGAAGGATTGAACGATGTTCGGATTAATATTCCAGATGTGATCATTCTGGATGTGATGATGCCAGAAATGGATGGATTAGCCTTTTTGCGACAGCTTCGATCGAATCCTAACACCAAACAAATTCCGGTGATTCTGCTCACTGCCAACCGCTATCTACCTGACAAGTCCCTATTAACTGAACTAGGTGTCGTCGAAACAATTTCCAAACCATTTTTGCCAGTTAATTTAGTACGTCAGATTGATAAAGCACTGTTGAATTAGTGGTTTAGTGGTTTAGTTTTTAGTGGTTTAGTCCTGATTGACGGACAAATCTTTTCTTGGTAGGTTGGGTTGAAGAATGAAACCCAACATTTCTAAGGTGTTTGAGTGTTTGTTGGGTTTCGCTATCTACCCAACCTACCAATTTTGATCGATCTAGGAGTTTTGTCCGTCAATCAAGGTTTAGTCTTTAGTGTGTAGTTGGCGAGCACTGCCAACTACATTTCTATTAATAGCTAAACCACTAAACCACTAACTTAAGGTACTTGAAAATTAATCCAACCTTCCTCTGGCAAATGCTGACGATAACGTCCGCAGTCGGAGAATACCAACGCCATTTGTAAACCAGCATCGGGTTCTAGATCTAGATCTGCCC
>JANXVE010000005.1 GCA_025351825.1 Chamaesiphon sp. 341R_metabat_111
CTGGCTGTACTCGATCGAATGTGCTATTGGTCAAAAGAATTACCGCGATCGGCACTACTCGGTATACAGATCTGGTGAAGACCTCAACTACCTCTAATGATAACAACCCCAACTGGCCCAGCTCTTATCTCCAGGGTAAAATTGATGGTGGCAATGTCAAGCCCAATGATGAGATTGAATACACAATCTACTATCTCAATAGTGGTAATGTTGCGGCTAAAAACTTACGCATCTGCGACAGGTTGCACAAAGATCTAATTTTCCAAACTCAATTCGATCTTGCCAATAGTGCCACCCTCAACAAGGGAATTAACCTGACTCCAGGCACTAATATTACTCAGTATCTGACGAATGCTAATGGTGATGACAACGGCTACTTATCCACAGGTAGCCTGCCAACTAATTGCAATCTAGTTGGTAATACGATCGATCCAACTAAACTATCTAATAATGTCGTAGTCGTAGATGTAGCTGATAGCATCAACTACCTACCTGGATCGATCTCACCTGGAAGTCCCACCAATTCCTATGGCTACATTCGGTTCAAGACCAAAGTTAAACCTTAAATGCAGCAAATTAACGATCTATTCTGGCAGTCGATCCTTCAGATTTGCCAAAATACCCCACCGACGATCCATTAGTTGCTGTGCTTCCGATGGCTCTGGGTCTGGTTCCGGTGGCGGAATAATTCCCGCACAATCTGTTGCACAAAGCTGACGCAATGGTAGTGATAGGTTTAGTTGCTCATACAACCATACGGTTGGATCGAAGTGTCCATCTGGTGCCAATGAATCAACTAAATCTTCTGGATCTGTGCGAATTTCCATGCCGCGACGATCGGGTTCTGTCGGTGGCTCCTCTAACCAAATAATCTCGCTAGCATCCAATACCAATCGATGATTATACTGCTGCAAGCAGCGATCGCATTTGAGTGTAATGATCGCTTCTGCTTGTGCTGCTAAATCTAAAAATGTGCCACCATGTTTGATAATTACCTTGCCTCTGACAGGTGTTAGTGTCTCAAACTCAGGCACCATCGTATCAACAATGACTTCTAGGGTGCGATCTTGTCGATTCGCCAGTTGGGGGATGTGGAGTGGTTGCATTATTCACCATCTACTACTTGAGCTAATTTTACAACTAAGCGGCGATCGGGTTCTTGACCACGACTCTCGGTTGCTAAATCACGGTAACTAGCATCACTATCGAAGAAAGTATGCAACTGACGGCGTTCGGCTGAGGACATCGGCTGGAGGATAAATTCTTGACTAGTTTCGCGGACACGACTGGCTGCATCATCGGCAATTGCTTTAAGTTCGATCGATCTCTGCTGACGATAACCTGCGAGTTCGATCGTGTAGCCTGCTTGCAAATCTGGCTCTACCTGGATATTCAGGCTGGCATTAGCTAAATACTGAAGGGCATCGATCGTTGCACCATTGGTACCGATTAGCTGCTCCTTTTGACCTGGAGTTAGACTAGTCGGATCGATCGTCAGCCAATAATTAGCTGGAGTAGCTGCTCCTTCAGGCTGCTCGGTACCTACTGTTGTTCTCACTCCCGATAGTGTGAGGACTTGTTCTAACCACTGTTTGCCACGGTCTAGTTTTTGGTCGTTCATGATAGGTGTTAGGCTTTAGGTGTTGGGCTGTTTAGGTATTAGGCTTTAATTACTAGTCTGAGAGTTAGGCTTTGACACTAATACAATTGATATATCCCTAAAGTCTAAAGCCCAAAGCCTAATATCTAACTTTAAGTTGCTTTCTTCTTCTTGCTATTCTTTTCAAACGGCAGTTCTTCGCGATTGCTGTTGTCTTTGGGCTTTTCGCTTTCCTGCTGATCTACCAGTTTCTGAAGTTCTGGCGGTAGTGGTTCGCGATTGACAAAGTAGGTTTGACCTAATTGAAACACGTTACCGATCGCCATGTACATCAGGACACCAGCAGGCAGGGGGAAGAATAAGAACATTCCCGAAAAGATAATTGGGGTGAATTTATTCACAGCTTGCTGTGCTTGCTCTTTCTCGGCTGCTTCGCCTACCGCTTTGGTTGCGGAGGGAGTACTCGATAAGTTTTGGCTGACATAGAGGCTCAAGCCAAAGAAGACGATCATGGCGATGATGTCCCAGTGGATTTTACCATCGGGGTCGATCGCGCCTACATGTCCGAGTGCTTGAATAAATAGGAACCCGCTATTGGAGGCAATACCTGGAATCGTACCTTTGATTGTCACATCTCCAGGGGCGATCGCTTCGATTTGACCGTCAGCAGTGATTTTGACATTCTCCATCCCCTTAGTGACCGTCCACTCAGGCGTGAGTTTGGAGTCGGGATACTGAGCTGACAATTCCGAAAATGGCTTGCCGTCAACGCCTTTAAACTCAATTTGCGTCTTTTGTCCAATTCCTAGAACATTGCCACCAGAGATACCTGCAATCACTGGCATGTGGATCTGCGGTACGGTTGTGGTGAAATAAATATTGTGGGGTTCGCTGTTGAATACTTGGGGCTGAATTTGAGCCGTCTGATCTGCTGGCACAACCTGCAAGTTGACATTGTAATCGACGTTGGAAAAGGGAGATCCCCGTAAAGTTGCAAACAACGCAAATAAGACGGGCATTTGGAGCACTACAGGTAAACAACCCGCCAGTGGGTTGCCAAACTCCTTGTAGACATCGCTCATCGCTTGCTGCTGCTTGGTCGGATCGTCTTTGAATTTCTGCTGAATTTCTTTGACTCGTTTTTGCATCAATGGCTGGGAAATCTTGGTCTTTCGCATATTGCGAATTGAACCTGCTCCCAGCGGATAGAGGGCAAACCGAATCACCAAAGTCAGCGCAACGATCGCCAACCCATAGCTAGGCACGATTCCATAGAAAAAATCTATGATCGGCAACATTACATTATTGGAAATAAATCCGATTCCAAAGTCCATTGTCAACTAGAGGTGAGGGGATAGGTGTTAGGTTTCAGGCTTTAGGAACAGGCTTTGGGCTTTGGGCTTTAGGCTTTAGGCTAATACTAGCAATGCCATTAAAGCCTAACGTCTAAAGCCTAACCCCTAATTAGCCTGCTTGAGCGGCTGCGGCTGCCTCAGCTTCGGCTTTTTCGGTGATGCTCAAAAACGGCACACCATTTTTAGCGATGACCCGTTCGTTGATGTAGTCATAAATTTCCCGACAGCGAGGCAGGGAGCGCAATTCTAGACGGCTACCATCGCTGAGAGTGACAACCATGTCGCCCCAGTATCCTAGTCCACGGGGCACAGTAATTGCGTCAACAATTTCCGAATAAACTAGATCCGTCCGATCTTTGCCCATCCAACCACCAATTACCGAAATTCGTCGATCGGTGATCTTATATCTTAACCAAATTGCTCTAACGATCGCACCTATTCCTAGTGGAATGAACACGATCAGTGGCATTAAGACCAGATGAAAAATCAGATCCCCAACGTGTGGACCACCTTCGTAAAACGTTTCTTCTTTAATGCCCATCAATTATTCCTGCGGCTACCAACAATTCCTCTAATTCTCGCAAAATTTCGAGATATTCGCATCCCTGTGCTGAAGGTCGGACTCCGATTACTACCGACCATCCACTGGTGATTTGCGGCAACAGTTGGCGGAGAGCCGCTTTCACTTGTCTTTTGAGCAGGTTGCGAGTTACTGCTTTTTTACTAACTGTTTTACTGACGGATACCCCAAACCTGGTAGCAGGTAGATTTTCGGCGGTAATGCTTGGCAGATACTGCAAACTTCTCAGTGTCAAATGCGGTTGCTGATGACGTTTGCCGTACTGATAAACTTTCTGAAAATCTTGCCTGCGTCTGAGTCGATGGGTTTTAGGCAATGACACGAGCTGCTACTCTATCTGGCATACAATCCTATACAGCCAAACGATGACGACCTCTGGCTCTACGTGCTCTGATCACTTTTTGGCCTGTCACTGACCGCATCCGCGCTCTGAATCCAGATGTTCTTTTTTGTTTGCGGTTAGTACCGCCAAGAGTACGCTTTGTCATACTGAATATCCGCTCGAATTAACTAGTTATTAATACTGTGATGGGCAAAAAAGCCACAATGCACTAGTATAGCAGCTATTGTGTCGGAAGTTGTTAGTTGCTAGTTGTTAGTTTTTCGCTCGGATTCACTCTCAATAGCCCAACGCCTAATCCGCTGGTTCGATCGTACTGGTTAGACCATGACTTTTGAGGACTTCGCAGTAGTGTTCGGCATGTTCTTGGTTGCAGGTAATCACTAGTGCCATGCCATATTGATGGGCTTCCATCATCACGTTAATGGCTTGAGGTTCGGAAAGGTTGGGAATCGTAGTTGTCAATACCTGAACGACGTGCTCCATGCCATTGAAGTCATCGTTGTGTAGTAACACTTTATAGTTTGGTGCCAGTCTGCGGATGGTAGCTGGTTTCTCGATCGTTTCGGTAAAGCTCATATTTTAATATTTGGCGGTAGCTGTGTTTCGATCCTCTTTCATTTTACCCAATCGTCAATCGGATCTACAAGGTTGAGTAGTAAATACCGATACGGAATTTGAGGTGGAAATGCTATAACAACTTGGGGCATTGCGCTCAATTTTTACACATTCACAGCCATGACTGATACACCGAGCTTGATTTCGCCCATACCCAACCCAGTTATTAAAGATTGTCCACCACCGATCCTTGGAGTCATGGCATCGGGGAGTGGGAGTAATTTTGAAGCAGTTGCTAAATCGATCGAGTGTGGTAATCTCAACGCCAAGATCGCTGTCCTAATTCATAATAAACCAGATATCCAGGCGATCGAACGCGCCCGAAAACGCAATATTCCCACAGTATTCCTCGATCATCGAAATTATCCCACTAGAGAGGATCTCGATCGAGCGATTGTCGCCGCACTTCAGGCACATCAGGTAGAATGCGTGGTGATGGCGGGTTGGATGCGGGTGATTACCCAGGTATTAATCGATGCTTTTGTCGATCGAGTAATTAATATTCACCCTAGTTTATTACCTAGTTTCCCAGGAATTAGATCGATCGAACAAGCCCTAGCTGCAAAAGTCAAAATCACAGGCTGCACAGTTCATTTAGTCAGTCTAGAGGTAGATTCTGGGCCAATTCTCGTCCAATCAGCCGTGCCAGTTTTACCTGAAGATACAGCCGAAACTCTACATGCACGAATCCAGATTCAGGAGCATATTATCCTACCACAAGCGATCGAGATACTAGCACAGAGATTATTCCATCTCTAGCTCGATTTGGGGCACAAAAAATTGCTCATTTAGTGGTGGACGCACGTAGTCCTCAGGGGCGATCTTGCGGGGTGCTAGCTGGAGCGGTTCGGGTGTCATATCCACATAAGGAATTTTGCTCAGGACATGGCTGATGCAATTGAGCCGAGCGCGTTTTTTGTCGTCAGCTTCGACGGTGAACCAGGGTGCTTCCGGAATGTTTGTATGAGCAAACATATTGTCCTTGGCTTGGGAAAATTCTACCCATCGATCTCGTGATTCTAGATCCATCGGGCTGAGTTTCCACCGCCGAGCCGGATCGAGCGTCCGCGATTGAAAGCGGCGTTCTTGCTCGTCATCGCTGACAGAGAACCAATACTTCAGCACAATTATCCCCGATCGAACCAACATCCGCTCAAATTCTGGACAGGTTTGCATGAATTCCTGATACTGAGCATCAGTACAGAAATCCATCACATGCTCTACCCCTGCACGATTGTACCAACTTCGATCGAAACAGACGATTTCACCTGCTGCTGGAAGATGTGCTACATAACGTTGGAAATACCATTCAGTTTTTTCGCGATCGCTAGGCATACTCAAGGCTACCACTCTACAGCCACGGGGATTTAGTGGCTCAGTAATTCGCTTAATTGTGCCACCTTTACCCGCTGCATCACGTCCTTCAAACAAAATGATAATGCGGGTACTAGTATGCTTTACCCAGTACTGCATCTTTACCAGCTCAATCTGTAAGCGTCCCAGCTCTTCCTCGTACACTGCGTTAGCAAGCTTGGAACTACCTTCGCTCTCGGAAATGTGGTACACCGCTTTTTGCTCTGGTTTGGGCTGGTGCTTGGATTTTTTTGACATAATTGGGCTGTGCAAAGGTGAATGGTAGCGTAGGTTGTCTATTGCTTGAGCGGGAAGGAAAGCTAAAAGTCTACGCCTCTGCGGAGATCTACGCCATTATCGGCATAGTGTTTGTGACAGATCATCTCGGAGTGGACGCTGGCAATATTGAAATAGGCGGGTGTGTTGAAGCAACGTCCGGTGATAATTACTTGAGTATCTTTGGGTTTATTTGTCAAGCAGCGAACGATCGGTTCTTGATCGAGGAGATCTAGGTCTACAGTGGGGTTTAACTCGTCGAGAACGATCGTTTTGTACAATCCAGAGGCGATCGCACTACTGGCTATCTCCCAGCCTCTCTGAGCCTCGATGTAGTCGATCTCTTGTTGCTTGCCCCGCCAGACGATCGCGTCACTACCACAGCGATGGTGATCGACTAGTTGGGGATAGCTTTTTTTGAGGGCATTAATTGCCGCATCTTCGGTATATCCCGTACCGCCTTTGAGCCATTGGACGATCAGGACGCGATGAGATTCGTCTTGACTAATTCCGCGTCCGATCGCTTGGAGTGCTTTGCCCAGAGCACTTGTAGACTTACCTTTACCTGCACCCGTGTAGATCTCGATCCCTTCGATGCCCTGCTCGGCGGCTTCGGGATGGTGATGGGGGCGCATTTCAGAATGCAAATCGGCGATTTCGATCAAGGCTGGGGGTGCGTCGCGTCCAGTGACGATTACTTCGAGGTGGTTGGGTTTGGATTTGAGCATTTCAACGACTTCCAGCACGGGAAGTAAGCCCAGATCTAGAGCAGGGTTGAGTTCGTCTAGGACGATGACTGAGTATAAGTCTGAATAGATCGCTCCTTTGGCGACAGTCCAGGCACGAAGGGCTTCAGCTCGATCGAATTCAGTAATTTCATCCTTGCCAAAATACTCGGAGCGTCCAGTGCGGACTCGATCGATCAAATGTGGGAAACTTGTTCTTAGGGCTGAGATGGCTGCGTCTTCATCGTAATCTCGATCGGCACCCTTGAGGAATTGGAGTAATAGAATTCGCGTATCAGAGCCAGATTCAATCCCCAATCCGATCGATCTCAATACTACGCCTAATGCTGCTTGGGATTTGCCTTTGCCCGCCCCATCATAAACATGAATCTGTCCTGCGGCACGTTCTTTCTTTTTAGTAGCCGTGCGAATCCCAATCCCTACTCTACTCACTCGATTTTTGCCTCCTAATATTTATTCTGGTACATTACTGCGTCGCAGTAACACACCCTACGCACAATTCACTATTCACTATCCACCATCCACTAATTCTAGACAAGTTACCAGAGGGGTTGTTTATAATAGCGTTAACCGATCGCTTCTCCCCTCACAAATATGAACTTAACACTGTCCCAAATTGGCAATCAAATGTCTAACCTGACTGGCGTTCGCGCCATCATGAAAGACATCCAAGAAACTCTCGCTGCCAAAAAAGGTCAAGAGTTCATCAATCTCAGTGCGGGTAATCCAGTGATTCTGCCAGAGATCGAGCAGATGTGGCGAGATTATACTTACGAGTTATTAGATAGCTCAGACTATGGTGAAGTTGTCTGTCGATATGGTTCGAGCCAAGGTTATCAGCCCCTAATCGATGCTGTAGTCACCGACTTTAATCATCGCTACGGACTCAAATTGACGGCTAAGAACGTCTTAATTACCCCTGGTAGTCAAAGTCTCTATTTCTATGCGATGAATGCCTTTGGTGGGCAAACAGCGGGGGGACAAATCAAGCAGGTAGTCTTACCGCTCAGTCCTGATTATACGGGCTATGGCGGGATGGCGATCGCACCAGATTCGGTGTTTGCTTACAAGCCAACATTAGATATAGACGCAGCTAATCATAGCTTTAAGTATCGTCCCGATTTTAGCCAGTTGGAGATTAGCGAAAATACTGGGGCTGTCTTGTTCTCTCGCCCTTGCAATCCCACGGGCAATGTTTTGACTGATGAAGAAGTTCAGAAGATTACCAGTTTGGCAGCCAACTATGATGTGCCAGTTTTGGTGGATTCAGCTTATGCACCACCATTTCCCGCGTTGAACTTCACCGAAATGACTCCAATTTTTGGTGAAAATATCGTTCACTGTATGAGCCTATCTAAAGCTGGACTTCCAGGGGAAAGAATTGGGATTGCGCTGGGTAGTGAAAAGTTCGTCGGAGTGCTGGAATCGTTCCAGACAAATGCCTGTATCCACTCCTCTCGCTATGGACAAGCGATTGCCGCGAAAGCGATCTCCAGTGGTAGGTTAGCAGATTTGGCGACTACCGTAATTCGTCCTTACTATCAGCAAAAGTTTGCAGTATTGGAGGCTGGCTTAACTAAATTTATGCCCCAAGATTTACCTTGGTTTCTCCATCGGGGTGAGGGGGCAATCTTTGGCTGGATGTGGTTTCAAGATTTACCAATTACTGATTGGGAGCTATATCAAGCTCTCAAGCAAGTGGGGATTATCGTCGTTCCAGGCAATTCATTCTTCCCTGGCTTGCGTGAAGACTGGGCGCACAAGCAGCAGTGTATTCGGATCAGTCTAACTGCTAGTGATGAGGATATCACGATCGCGATGGAGCGATTGGCGAAGGTTGTTGTGGGAGTTTATGGAGCTAAATAGTACACACATCAAAACCCAAACGGTGGATATTGCCCACCCTAATTCTAAAACCCAAAGGAATGAGGATTTAATAACTTTCAATTATCCTTGGGTAGGGGTAATTTATGAATTACCCCTACCCAAGGATAATTGCAATCGCAGATTTGTATATTATTAAATCCCCATTCCAAAGCCTAAAACCTAGCCTAAAGCCCAAAACCTAAAGCCTAGACTAAGCCATTCTCGTCTCAATTGCCCACCGTGCCAACTCCGTGCGGTTACTAAGTCCCGTCTTACCTAGCATATTCGAGACGTGACTCTCGATCGTGCGTTGGCTGACATTCATTTGAATGGCGATTTCCCGATTGGCGAGTCCTCTGGCGACTAGTTGAACTACTTTCAATTCGGTGGGAGTCAGTTCGACGCTGGCTGGAACTTGGATTGAGGAGTTGTCGTCAGTGCCATCTGTATGTAGTAGTAGCCGATTGGTTTGCTTGAGCGAGGACTCGACTTGAGCGACGAGTTCTTCTGGCTCAAATGGTTTCACCATATAGACATCAGCACCCAAATTCAATCCCTTGATCCGATCTTGGCTCTGCCCTCTAGCCGAGAGGAATAAGACTGGAATCCAGCTCGTGCGAGGATCTTGGCGAACATTTTCAATTAGGGCATAGCCGTCCATCTCTGGCATCATGATGTCACAGACGATCATATCGGGGAGACTCAGGGACAGGAGATGTAGAGCTTCCTTGCCATTATCGGCGGTGAGTACTTCATAACCCCGAAACTCCAAATAATCCCTGACTAATAAAATGAGATTGGGATCGTCATCGATTAATAGTAGTCGTTTCCGGTCTTTTCCACCAACTGCTTTCATGATCTTCTTTGACTAAATTTAACCGTTTTTGTCGAGCGAGAGTTTGTATTTAACCACTTATTATCGGATCGAAATGTTGCCCAATCGTCACTCTATTCCGACAAAATAACTTTAATAAGAAAGATTATAATTGTCACGAGCAGATAAGCAGTCGGGGTTACTAGGTTTTAGATAGCGATCGGATTTACCTGCGATTGATTTATAGCTATAGGATAGACTATAGATCGGCTCGATCGACAGCAACCTTTCTCGATCGGCAACTTAGATGTGTATCGATAGTACTCTAAAGAACGCAACCTTTATGGTAATGATTAACATTGACTAAATAATAAATCAGTCTAAGTGCAGATTTTGCGTCAATTTTGTAGATGTAGTCAAGTAAGGGTGTAGCATTTTTTACCAAGATTAGTAAAAAATTAAGAATATGGCTGAAAGCCGATCTTTGGGATCGACTGGGTTGTTACTTCAACTAAAGAATAATTAATGTCCCTAATGCAATAATTCTTCTAACTGATTTTGCTTGCACAACCATTGATACAAGCCTACTTTACCCAGCAACTCTGAATGGGTACCTGTTTGGACAATTTCACCTTTATCCATCACAAAAATCCGATCAGCTGTCGCAGCAGCGGATAATTGGTGGGTGATGAAGATGACTGTGGCTTTTTGCCCAGCTTGGGAGAGATTTTGCAAAATGGCTGTAGCTGTCTGATTGTCCACACTTGATAATGCATCGTCTAAAATCAAAATCGGTGCGTTGAGCAGCAACGCGCGGGCTAATGCGGTACGTTGGCGTTGTCCACCAGAGAGGGTAATTCCCCGTTCACCAACGATGGTATCGTATTGTTCGGGAAAGTTCAGGATTTCGCCATGAATTTGACCGAGTTTTGCAGCGGCTTCGACAGTGTTTCTACTAGCTAATGGATCGCCATAGCGGATATTATTCTCGATCGAAGTACTGAATAAAAAGCTCTCCTGGGGTACATAGGCAATTGCCTTACGAAGATCGTCTAAGCTCAAGCTGGTAATATCGTAGCCATCGACAAATAAACTAGCTTCAGGTATTTCTAATAATCGGGGTAAAGCATTTGCCAGCGTCGATTTGCCCGAACCAATTGGCCCGACGATCGCGATCGTTTCGCCTGCCCTAATGGTAAAGTTAAGCTGTTTGAGGGCGGGTTTCTCAGCACCTGGATAGGTGTAGCTAAAATCTTGGGCGGCGATTTGCCCCTGAAAGGTGGTACCGATCTGTAATGATGTCGGTGCATCAGCGATTTTGGGTTGAGCGAATAGAATTGCTTCAACTCGATCGATACTGACTTCACCTCGCTGGTATGCTGTAATTGTGAATCCCAATAGTGCGGTAGGGAAAATTAAATTCTGGGCATAAATTACCAAAGATAGAAAGCCACCAACACTGATCTCTTGGTTGGCGATCGCGAGTCCACCTTGCCATAATAATACCAGCAAACTGATCGAAGCTAGTCCCTGAATAATTGGGAAAATAGTATTGCGTGATTCAGCTAATTTGAGATTGGCTTTAAATAATTCCTGATTCTTTTTCCGAAAGGCTTTGCGTTCGGTTTCTTCCTGAGCATAGATTTTGATCAGCGAAATTCCGCTCATATCTTCTTGAATCAACTCACTCAAATCGGAGATTGATTCCTGCACCACTACCTGTTGATCTCGCAGTTGCCCACTGAATAGCTGCACTGCAATCAACATCAATGGATACACAGCTAGTGCCATCAGAGTCAGCTTGACATTGATATACAGCATCGCAGGTAAAGTGAGGGTGTAGGCAAAGATGATATTCGCTGTGCTCAACACAGCGAAACCCACCAACCGCATGATGTTCTCGACATCGCTGGTAAACCTATTAATTAGATCTCCAACTGTCACAATTGCAAAATAACCTGGCTCCAGCCGGAGAATCTGCTCAAAGATATTTTGCTTCATCGTAGATTGGACTTGTCGCCCCACCCCAAAAATTAGAATGCGGGAAGTCATCCGCACCACCCACATGATCGAAGTCAGTCCGACAATCGCGATCGCCAGTTGCGTGAGATAATCACTAGTAGCCGAAGTTTTGAGGGTATCAATTCCAGTTCTAATCGAAAGCGGAATATAGACACTCAAAGCGTTGACGATGAACAAGGCAAAGATACCTTGAGCAACCTGCCACTTGTAGGGATTGAGATAATTGAGCAGCTTTTGGAAACGAGACATCAAGTAAAAGTTGGGAGATGGGAGTTCGGAGATGGAGTAATCAGTGGGTACCTACAAGTTATCTGTAGGGGTGCCCTTTATGGGTACCCAAGGGTTCTGGCGACTATCTAAAAATCCAGCAGACAAATCCTAACAGGAGTAGATCTTCTGTGATAAAATCATAGGTTTGTGGCACTGTCTCAAATATAACTTAGAAAGCTTAAATAGAAATCGATATGGCAAAGCGCGTACAGTTAGTTTTAAACCAAGATGTCCGTAAGTTGGGCAAAAATGGTGATTTAGTCGAAGTAGCACCTGGTTATGCTCGTAACTATCTCATCCCGCAGAAGATTGCTGCAAATGTCACGCCTGGATTGCTCAAGCAAGCTGAAAAGCGTCGCGAAGTCGAACGTCTGCGCTTACTAGCACTCAAAGAAGTTGCTGTGACTCAAAAAGCAGCCATCGATAAAGTGGGTAAATTCTCGATCTCTAAGCAAGTTGGTGAAAACGAGTCAATTTTTGGTACTGTCACCACCACAGAAGTTGCTGAACTAATCAAAAATGCCACTGGACAAGAAATCGATAAGCGCGATATCACTCTGCCAGATGTATCCAAAATCGGTACTTACAAAGCTGAACTCAAGCTTCACCCCGAAGTTGTCGTTACTGTCGATATCGAAGTCGTCGCGAAGTAAGCCTAGCTGCTGTCGTCTAGATCGGGCTGCACCTAGCAGCCTATTTTTATATCTCAAATATTTTGGTACAATAGTGCTAGTGATTGATGAATTAAATCCTATCCATTCCTATAGCAATCCTATTTGAAAAGCTTAAACCCTAGAGGGCGGGCACGAGGCACCGCCCCTACAGGTTAACGTTACTGCACAGAACTCAAATAGGATCGCCATAGTAGGTTGGGCGGGTTTAAAGTAAATTTCTAGCTTTGTTTCGATCGATTCTATAAACCCGCCCCTACAGATTTTAGATGTCAGATACACCCAACTTTCGATCGACAAGTCTGATTCCGCCCCAGAATATTGAAGTTGAGGAAGCCATTCTGGGCGGTATCCTACTCGATCCAGAGGCAATTGGGCGGGTTGCGGAGAAGCTAGTTCCTGAAGCATTTTATATCCCGACACATACGGGCATCTATCAAGCATTTTTAGCTCTAAATAGTCAGGGTAAACCGACAGATTTACTCGCGGTTACTGACTGGTTGATCGATCGAAATCAACTTGAAAAAATTGGTGGACAGGCGAAATTAATTCAATTGCTCGAACGAACTGTTAGTGCAGTAAATATTGATTCCCTCGCCGTATTGGTAATGGATAAATATATTCGACGGGAGCTAATTAAAGCAGGTACAGAAGTCACTCAATTGGGCTATGCGGCCGATCGACCCCTGGAAACTGTCCTCGATGAGTCAGAGCAACAAATCCTCAATTTGACCCAGGCTAGACCCAAGCAAGGGCTGACTCCGATCAAAGAAATCGTTGCCACTACCTATCAAGATATTCAAGATCGGCACGATAAACTGATTCCGCCTGGATTGACTACTGATTTTAGCGATCTCGATGGGATGACAGGGGGGTTTCAACGATCGGATCTAATCATCATAGCTGGTCGTCCGTCAATGGGTAAATGCCTAGCCTATGACTCTGAAATAGTGTTAGCTGATGGTTCAATTAAAACTATTCAAGAACTATATCATCAGCAACAAGCAGAGATTTTAACTCTCAATAATAACTGGCAATTTAGTCTAACTAAACCATCTGCATATATCGATGATGGGATTAAACCAGTGTTTAAAGTTACGACAAGATTGGGCAGGTCGATCGAAACCACAATTACACATCCTTATTTGACATTGGATGGCTGGCAGCCATTATCAGCATTACAAGTAGGGGATAAGATAGCTATTCCTAGAGTAATACCTATATTTGGAAAAGAATTAATTCGAGAGTGTGAGGTTAAACTATTAGGATATCTGATTGGTGATGGCTGTCTAACTCAAAATAGAGTTAGTTTTACTAATATCAATCCACTAATTCAATCAGACTTTACGGCTGCTGTTCTGGAATTTGGTAATCTTAAAGTTCGGTTGGAAACATCAAATGGAACTCGTGCGACAAGTTTATTCGTCACAGCTAATTTAGAGCAATCTCATGTCAATCGACAGCGATTTGGAGCAAAACTCAAACATTTTTTGAAAGTTAAGTGCAAAATTTCAGACAGAAAAATCGCTCGAGAAATTGGGGTTAGCCCATCTTTGCTTTGTCAATGGAAAAAAGGAATATGTGCTCCTACGCCAGAAATGTTAAACCGATTGTGTGAACGGCTGAAAATCAATCCCACGGAACTAGTAAAATCAGATCTAGATATTAATTCTGATAATAGCCTACTGTATTGGCTCAGATCGATTGGTTTGGCAGAGCGTACAGCGCATCACAAATTTGTACCAGATTTTATATTCACACTTCAAAAGCCTTTAGTAGCGTTATTTATTAATCGTTTATTTGCTACAGATGGTTGGGCTTCCGTACTCTCTAGCGGACAAGCACAGTTAGGATTTGCCTCTGTCAGTGAGAAATTAGCACGCCAAGTTCAACATTTATTACTAAGATTTGGGATTGTAACTCAACTCCGGTATAGATCCGTTAAGTACAAACAAGAGCGGCGTGATGCTTGGCAGCTAGATCTTACTGATGCTCGATCGATTTCTACATTTATTAGAGAGATTGGGATATTTAGCAAAGAAACAGCAGTAGAAAAAGTTCGCGAAGTATTATTAACTAAAAAATACCAAACCAATCGAGATCTAATTCCGATCTCCGTGTGGTCGAATCTCGATCTTGCTAGAGGCAGTGAAAGTTGGCAATCAGTAGCTACCCGTGCAGGTATTGTCGGTGCATCAAATATTCATGTTGGCAAAAGAGCACCAACACGAGATAGATTGCTGCAACTAGCAACTGCTGTTAACGATCCAAACCTAAAATATTTGGCAGCTAGCCAAGTATATTGGGATGAGATTGTCTCGATCGAACATACTGGCGAAAAACAAGTCTACGATCTGACGATTTCTGATACTCACAACTTTGTGGCAAATGATATCTGCGTTCATAATACGGCGATTAGTTTGAATATTGCCTACAACATGGCAAAATTACATAACCTGCCAGTATTAGTATTTAGCTTGGAAATGTCCAAGAATCAGTTGGTGCAACGATTGATTGCTAGTGAAGCTGGAGTAGATAGTAATCGGCTCAGGGCGGGGCGAATTAGTCCCAATGAATGGGACTCGGTATATAAAGCAGTAGACAGGATTTCTGAGCTACCAATCTTCATCGATGACAATGCCAGTATGATGCTGATGGAGATGCGAAGTCAGGCGCGTAAATTGCAAGCCGAGCATGGTGGCACGTTGGGATTGATCATGATCGATTACCTGCAATTGATGGAAGGTAGTAGTGATAATCGCGTGCAAGAAATCTCGAAAATTACTCGTGGATTGAAAGGATTGGCACGGGAATTGCAGGTACCATTAATTGCATTATCGCAATTAAGTCGAGGCGTGGAAGCGAGAAATAATAAGCGTCCAATGATGTCAGATTTGAGAGAGTCAGGTTGTCTAACTGGGGATACTCTAATTACGATGGCGGATAATGGTATTCAAATGCCCATTCGAGATCTAGTCAATAAATCTGATTTTACAGTATGGGCACTTGATGAAACAACGATGCAACTTAAACGAGCTGTTGTCAGTCATGCATTTGCTACTGGGATCAAGCCTATCTGGAAAATTCAAACACAATCAGGTAGAACAATCAAAGCAACGGCTAATCATCAGTTTTTAACTATTCATGGCTGGAAGAGATTAGATGAATTAGCAATAAATGACAGACTTGCAGTACCTAGAAAAACTCCTCTGCCTAATCTGAAACAATCGATGAGTGATAGCGATGTTTATTGGGATAAAATTGTGTCAATTGTTCCTGATGGTGAGTCGGATGTATACGATCTGACGGTACCTCACTTTCACAATTTCATTGCCAATAATATTATCGCTCACAATTCGATCGAACAAGATGCGGATTTGATTATGATGCTGTATCGGGATGCTTATTATAATCCAGATACACCCGATCGAGATATTACAGAACTAATTATCACTAAACATCGAAATGGCCCAACTGGAGTAGTAAAATTAGTCTTCGATCCAGCTTTGACTAAGTTTAAAAATTTGGCACGCCCAATGAATTAGAATTGGGTCGAGATTGCAGCGATGGTAAATAGTGGTAATCTGAGTTTTGACAGGGTTGGGGTGTATATTTGCCCTATTTGGGAACACACTGGCTAAAAACTGATTCTTATACTTACGGCTAAAAGAGTTGTGATGGTGACGATCGAGTGTCAATATCGGGCACAATATCACTGGAGGGCTATGCCATGTCGATTGAGCCTGAATATGTGATAGCCTACATTCTTAATCCAACTATCGGTCTTACCCCCATTTTACCCAGAGGTTGAGCAGCGAGTGACAACCAAGCCGAGCGATAAATCGAGCGAATCCAAGCCCAAGCAACCTCTATTAGTTACTAAAGCACCACGCAGTCGTGATTGGTTGCATTTGTTTCTAAAAACTGGTGGTGCGATTGGTTTGGGTTTATGCTTGTTGGGAATAATTGGGGTTGGAATAGGTCAATGGTGGGCAAAAAAAAATCTCGCACCGATTGTAGCGCAGGAATTGACAAAGACGCTCAAACGACCGATTAGTTTGGGTGAGATTGAGAATATTTGGTTCGATGAAGTGCATCTGAAAAATGCTAATATTCCAGCATATGGTCGGGATCTTAATCGATTAGCTGTAAAAGATATTATTGTTAAATTCGATCCGCTTAAATTAGCATTCGATCGAACATTAAAGTTAGATATTAGATTAGTCGCTCCGAGTATTTACCTAGCTCAGAATATCAAAGGCAATTGGATCGATATTCCCGCTCAGAAGAAGACTCCGCCTAGTCCGATTAAGGTAGAAGTTGGTACTGTTAGTATTGAGAATGCTCTGATTGTTGTGGTTCCTTTTAGTAAGAATCCTCAGCCAGTGACGATTAGTAAAATCGATCTTCAGGCGGAGGTAGATGAGAGTCAACATCTGGCTACGTTTAATAGTGGGGCGCAGTTTGAGCAGCAGGGGCAGGTACAAATTCAGGGGAATACTTTAATTGCCAATGGCAAAACTGAGCTAGTGGTTAAAGGGCAAAAACTGGATGTAGCCGCTGCAACACGAATTGTCAAAATACCTGAAGTAACGATCGTGCGGGGTAGTGTAGATGGCGATCTGAATTTAGCGATCGAACCTCAAAAATCTCTGAAGATTAGTAGTAAACTATTGGTGCATGATGGCAAACTAGCGATTAATTATGTGCCGCGTAATTTAGACCAAATTAATGGCTGGATTGAGGTATCTGAACGGGCAGTTAAGTTCAACGATGTCTCAACTAAATACGATCGCGTGGCGGGAGTAGTTAGTGGCGATCTGAATTATTATACTGGCTATCAGCTTAGGGCTAAACTAGCACCGACTACTCTGCCAGATATTATCAAAAGTATCGATGTTCAGTCACCTTTTCCCCTAGCTGGTACGGCAATTGGTACATTAAAATTAGGCGGGAAATTAGATCGTCCAATTCTAACGGGCAAGTTTAATAATAACCAAACTAATCGCGTCGATCTAGTCGATCTCGATCGAGTTAGCGGTAACTTTAAATTTGCTAATAATAAAATTAGCTTAAATGCCACCGCCCAGCCTAAATTGGGTGGGCAGATTTCTACCCAAGGGGAGATCCAGCTTTTAAAAACCCCCCAGACACGGTTTCAGGTGCAGGGTAGCCAACTACCAGGAGATGCCCTCACGCGGCTATACGGTGCCAAATTGCCCTCGCAGGTACAAACGGGTGCGGCGACGGTGCAGGGGACGATTGGGGGAGCTGGTAACGATATTTATACCAATCTGCGGGTGGCGGCACCTGAAGCTACTTATCCAGCTACGGCAGATCTCCAGGTTACGCCCCAGGGGAAGACGATTGTGCGGGGTGCGACGGTAGCAGCAGTGGGGGGAAAAGTATTCGCAGCGGGAGAAGTAACGAGGACTAATTGGCGGCTCAATTTTCAACCGCAGGGTTTGGATACACAGAAATTAGCCCGAATTGGGAAGTTCAGTTTACCGAGTAATTATGGTGGAAAATTAAGCGGAAATATTCAGGCGGCGGGACTAAATAGCGATCTAGATCTCGATCGAATCCAAGCTAGTGGGCAATTGAATTTACAATTAGCAGCGGGGCAAATTGTCGCGAATCGATTGAAGATCGATCGCGGGAGTTGGCAGGCTAATATTAGTAGTAATGGGCTGGATCTTCAGCAGTTGGGTACGGTTGAATCGGTGCAGGGCGAAAGTCAGCTACCAGCCGGAAGTGTAAGCGGAAGTTTTAATCTCAGCGGTACTAATCTTCAGCAATTCAACCCTAGTCGAATTCTTGCCAAAGGTAGTGGGAAAGTAAAGCTTAAAGCTGGAGAGATTCAGTCAGATAATCTCACGATTAATAATGGTGATTGGCAGGGACTATTTACTACCAAAGATCTTAAACTAGCTGAGTTTAATCCTCGCGTTAATGGTCGATTGACTGGAGCTTTTAACCTCGCGGGTAACATCCAAAAGTTAAAGCCGGAATCAATTCGAGGTGTCGGCACAGGTATCTTGAATTTACCTCAAGGTAAAATTATCGGCAACAACTTACAGATCGATCGAGGGAAGTGGCAAGGCAATCTTCAGTCTTCATCATTAATTCTGGGTGGTTTAGCTCCTGAAATTCCGCTGAAGTTTAGAAATGCCAAGCTCGAGGGTAAGATCGATATTGCTGGCAACTTGCAACAGCTTAAACCCGAAAATTTGAATATTACGGGTAATGCTAAATTAAGTCTAGCTAGTGGCACAATTGCTGGCAATCAACTAGAACTTAGATCGGGAAAATGGCGCGGGAATTTTGGAGTCGATCGATTAAAATTAGGCAGCGTTAGTGACGATTTACCTGAAGACTTTAAAGCTGCTCAATTAACTGGTAATTTTAGAGCTGCGGGAGATTTAGCAAAGTTTAGTCTCGATCGATTGCAGGTATTCGGTACTGGCGATCTAAGCCTTGCTGGTGCTAAGGTTCGCGCTACGGGCTTCAAGTTAGATGAGGGTAATTGGTCGAGCGATATCGCGCTAACTGGTGTCCAGTTGGGTAATTTCAATCGACAGCTACCACCACAAATTCAAGCGAGCAAACTTAGTGGCAAGTTTACTCTAGCTGGAAATGTCAACAAACTAGCACCAACGGCAATTCAAGCAAGTGGAGATGCAAACTTAAAGCTGGTAAATGGTGGTGAAATTGAAGCCGATAATCTGAGTATTGCAAATGGAATCTGGCAAAGCGATCTAGCAGTTCGAGGATTACAGTTGGGCGCAGTCAATCAACAGTTACCAAAAGCAATTCAGCCTGGACTATTGTTTGGTAAATTTCGGACTGCTGGCGATCTAAAATATCCAGAGCTGGAACAAATCCAAGCTAATGGTAATGGGCAGATTAGAAATATCCTGGGTGGCAATATTCAGGTAGATCGACTGAAGATCGATCGAGGACAGTGGCAGAGTGATGTGATTGCCGACAGGTTAAATATTGGTGAACTCGCTAAGTTTGCACCTGAAAATATTAAAAATGTTGGTAAACTGGCTGGAGTACTGAGTGCAAATTGGCAAATTGGTGGCAATCTTCAGACAAATAATCTGGCAAACTTTGAGGTATTAGGTCAAACAAAACTCACCAATTTGCAAGTCGGACAACTTAAGTTTGACCCCAATCTGATCGGAAATATTCAGGCAAATCCAGGACAGGGTGTAGATATTACTTTTGCTGGTAAAACTGACAGGTTGGCACTATCACTCGATCGCAATTTACAGCCCCAAAGTTTTGCCGTTCAACAGCAAGGGATTATTGCTACTGGAAATGTCGATAACAAAGTTTTGGGGATTAATGTCGAACAATTGCCAGTTACATTACTGCAACCGTTGATTCCCAAAAATATCGGGATTCAGCCATACAGATTTGAGGGAATTGCCAAAGGCAAAGTGGCGATCGATCTGACTAATTATCAAGTATCTGGTAATCGAATTGAAATTACCAATCCGATCTTCGGTGCCTTTGAAGGAGATCGACTGCTGACCAATTTCCGTTATGCTAATGGACGACTAAATCTCGACAATACCGCAATTCAACGCGGCGAACATACTTATAATATCGACGCAAATATCGACACTACCGCAAGTATTCCCACCTTTCAAACCAAACTTCAAGTACCCAAAGGGAGCATCGAAGATATCCGCAACCTGCTTCAAATATTCAGCTTCAACGATCTATTTATCCCCTTCAACCAACGTAAATATGGCACTGCTGCCGATCTAGCCAAAACTACCAAAATCGCCAATCGCCCCCAACCCCTCTACAACGAAATCCGCCGCCTGTCGGAACTGCAACGGTGGCTAAAGCGCGAAAAAGATCGCAAGCAAGCAACTACTCTTATCCCCGATCTCGGCACCCTCCAAGGCGAATTCAATGGGGAAATATCGATCGCCAATAGCCTCAAAACTGGACTTAATACTAGCTTCAAAATCGATGGTACCAACTGGCAACTCCCGCGCGGACAGCAGGAAAATCCTTACCAGATCGATCGACTTCAAGCCACTGGCAACTGGAATAATGGTAAGCTTCATCTCGAACCACTCAACCTGACTATTCAAAATAGCCAGATCGACATTGCAGGCGATTTTGGGGTCAATAGTCAGAATGCCAAGCTCAACATCAAAAATGTCCCCACTGAGTGGTTGACTAGCTTTGTGGAGCTACCTGTGGACATCAAAGGTGGCATCAACCTCGCGGCTCAAATTAGTGGAAATCTGGCCAATCCTCATGCCAGCGGCGATGTCTCGCTCACCAACGGACAGCTAAATAATACCAAACTCCAAGATCCCAAAGCTAGCTTCAATTACTGGGATGGACGGCTCACCTTTAATGGCGATAGTACTTTTAGTAATAGCCCAATTGTCTCACAATCCGATCGGATTAAAATTAATGGTAGTATTCCCTATCAACTGCCTTTTAGTTTGAAACCACCAGCAACTCGGGATATTCATGTCGATTTGACCCTGGAAAATCAAGGACTGAAAATTCTCGATGTCTTGAGTAAACAACAACTTTCTTGGCTCGATGGACAAGGTAAAATCGCGCTGAACATCGACGGCAAGATGAAACGATCGGGCGGAATTGAAAGTCTGACTGCCAAGGGCGATGCAACCATCAGCAATGGTAGAATTAAAAGTGCCGCCATTGCCGAACCATTCACCAACATCAATGGTGAAATTGTCTTTGACTTCGATCGGATCGATGTCCAAAAACTGACCGGAAAACTAGCCCAAGGACAAGTAAATATTGCTGGAATCATCCCGATTTCTGACTCATTTTCACTCACCCCAGATCGACAGCTTCAAGTTCAAATAAGCGGCATTCCTGTTAATATAAAAGACAAATATAATGGTGATGTCAACGGCAACGTCAAAGTAATCGGTACCGCCCTTGCCCCCATTCTGACTGGAGCAATTAAACTCAGCAATGGACAAGTTTTACTACCCGATACAGCCAATCCCACCACAGGCAGCGGCACCCAAACCGCAGCCGTCGAAGTCCCCAATCCCAATCCCCTCCAGCTCCGCAACCTCCAAATCACCCTCGGTGACAACCTCCAAATCACCCGTGCCCCGATGCTCAGCTTCCTCGCTACAGGTAAAATCGACGTAGATGGGACAATCGACAAACCCCGCCCCTTTGGACAAGTCCAACTCCAAAAAGGCTCCGTCAACCTATTTACCACCCAATTCCGCCTCGCCAGTGGTGCCCAGACAGCCGACTTCTTCCCCACCTTGGGGGCTGAACCAGTCCTCAACCTCAAGCTGTTTGCCAAAACCCTTTCTAGTACTACCAACCTGCTCTCCCAACGCAACTCCATCGCCCGCACTGCCAAAAATGGCGAAATTAACCAGCCTGCTGACTTCTACACCACCAGCCTCGGCTCAGTCCAAACCGTTCAAGTAGAGGCTCGAATTGCTGGACTCGCCAGCCAGCTCACCGAGAGACTCGAACTCACCAGCACCCCCTCCCTCACCCAATCAGAAATCGTCCTCCTCCTCGGTGGCGCGATCGTCGAACAGCTCAGTGCAGGTGATAATATCGGGCTGGGAGTAGCGAGTGTCGCTGGCTCCAGCCTGCTAAACAATATTCAAGAACGGATTAGCGATGTGTTGAATCTTAGTGACTTTAGACTCTTTCCAACGATTATTAAAGATTCAAAAACTAGCAGTACTTCTACATTAGGCATTGCGGCTGAAATCGGTACCGAAATTAGTCCCAGAGTATCTACTTCGGTGTTTAAAATTCTGACTAATAGCGAATCACCATACTATAGTATCCGCTATCGAATCAACGACCAAATATTGCTGCGAGGTTCTACCAATCTGTTTGGTGAAAATCGGGCTATTATTGAATTCGACCAGAGATTTTGAGCTACTAGTACTCTACGGCATAAATCTAGTTACTATTTTGAGAGGACTGGGAGACTGGGAGACTGGGAGACTGGGAGGAATAAATGGTACCTTGACTTCCGCCGTGGAGTACTAGTAAAAGCGTAGATCTAGGGTACCCACGAGGGGCACCCCTACAAGTCATCTGTAGGGGTGCCCCTCGTGCCCGCCCTCTAGGGACTACGCTTCTCATTTAGGATTGTTATATCTACGCCTAGTACTTAACGGTTGCCTAATTTTTTGGACTGTGGCTTGGCATCCACAAGGCTTTTTGATTGGCGATCCACTGTTGGCGTTTTCTATTCGCCGCCAATTGTTGGAGATGTTGAAGGTTTTGGAGTTTTTTTGTGAGGTGTTTGACATCAATTTTTTGGTTGCCATATCGCCATGCGGTATACAATTGAGAAATTTCTTCGACTATTTTGGCGATTTGGGGATGCTCGGTATGTTTGATAATGCGGGCGTATTCTAGTTGGGTTTGGGCGGGAAGTTTGGCGGTGCTAGTTTTGCTCAGGCTGACAATCGTCGATCGATAGATCCGCTCGATCGGATGCAGACTTGCTAGCTGTTGTTGTGCTTGGTTTCGATACCATAAGTACCAGAAAATACCAGCAATAATGGCGATCGAAATCGCGATCGTTTTTAGGATATTTGGATCGAAATCTGTGGGGGTTTCTGCTGGCTGATTCACTCGATCTGGTGGGGATGAATTATCAACTGAATTATTCCAATTTGGTTGAAGATTGGGACTATTTGGATGCGGTTGAGGCGTGGGAGAAGCTGAAGGCGATGGCGTGGCTCCAAGCTGCTGCTGGGCTTGCGCTTGAAGTCGCTCGATCTCTGTTGGCGAGAGGTTGACGACGGGGCGATCTGGGGTAGAGTCCAAATTTACCCAGCCCCAATTGGGCGAATACATCTCTGTTTGGCTGGGTGGCTTGTCGGTGGGGCGGGGGTAGAGTTTGGTTTGGAGATCGATTTGGGCTGGCTGCTCGCCCGTTTTGAGACGGGCAGGGATGCCGATCGATCGCAGCATGGAGGTGTAGACTACTGGCAGATCTTGCTTATTTCCCACTAGTTTACAGGTGGCGGTGTCGTCAGAACATTTGGCGATTAGTGCTTGGATCGATTTGGCATCTAAACTAGCTGGAGTTGTGGCTGTGGTGGCATCCTGATGATGTTGCTTTAGATATTCGGCGATATAGGTGGATCGATCGAAATCAGAGTTCAGCGGCTGGGGCGAGGTGGCTAAGATTTGCTGGGTAAATTTTTGCAATTCACCAGCAAGTTCGGGCGGAAGCTGGAGGTTTTCTTGCTTGATGGTATCGGGATAGTTATTATTATTTGGCTGCCCAAATACTTTACGTGCTAATTCTTGTCGATCCACTGGTGCTGAATTGGGATCGGTTGAAGGTGGGGGATTATTTGGTGGTTGGCGGTGTTGTTGGGCGATGTTTTTAATATTATCGATCCCAGGTGGTTTGAAGGAAAAATTGGGCAGATGAAAATTGGGCAGAAATATCGCGACAATGATGCCCGAACCGATCGAAACTGCTGCTAGTTGAATTAAATATTTCCACGGTAAGCGTTGATATGATAGCTGCCCCTGCACTGGAAAAGATTGAATCCCGATCGGTGGAAGTGCTAATCTCGATCGATAGTCGAGCATCAAAGTCGGCAGGACAATTGCCATAAATCCACAGAATAAAATCACGAAGCCAATATTCTGAAGCCCGATATTCTGACTAACGCCAGCCGCTACACCGATTAAAATCACACTTGTGAGAAGACAATATCCCAGTATTCGCCGACTGTAGAGATGAAAGCTCAAACCTAGATTGAGAGCGATCGAAATTGCTCCCAGCATTACTCCCAGAGTTGCGGCTGGTCTGGGGTAAGGTGGAATTTGTCTAAATATAATGGGCACAAACACACCAAATACCAGCCCCAAACTAGCGACAGATACCGCAATATTTAACCAATGTTTAGCGTGATGACGACGATACCAGCTCCAAGCAGCACCAACTGCGGCAAAGGGAATACCGCTCAAACTAAAGTGGGTTCCCGCTGAGAAATCTAAACTGAAGACGCTAACAGCAAACAGCCCCAGCGTGAGGCTCCGAAATAAAAGTGATTCTTCAATTTTAGAAGCAATGGGCGCAAAATTCGGCAAGACTTCAGCACATCTATTTACTACTGGTACTGATGCCGCAGTTGGCACATAGTCGATCTTTACCTGCGGCAACCGCTCCGGCATCTTTTTGGCTTCTTGCTCATCAACAGGCGTAATCACTGGATCTCCAGACATCGGTGCGCGTGGATAACCGAGTGTAAATGTTTCCCGCCGTGAACTGGGCAGATCGTTTGAAAACGATCGCAAAAAAGTAATCAACCAATACAAGGATGCCCCAGTGACAACAGTAAACAGAAGTACGCCCATGATTTATCGATCGTAATGCTAAAACTCGATCGATTCGATCGTCGTCAGTCTATTTAGTATGCCCAAATTTAGCAATCGAGTCAGCCATAAGGCGGATTTTTAGGAGAATCAAAATCTATGACTCAAAATAGTAATTAGTCAGCCACAACCCATTAGCTACTAAATTCGGTCAAAAGTTGAATATCACTGGCAATAGTGTTGTTTGACTGCTGCAATCGAGTATCTTACTGGCAACAATTTAGAAAACTAATATTTCAATCCTAAGTAAGAGTATTATGCCAAGCGAAATAGTCAAATTTGATACTGCCGAAAGTTTTAAGGTAGTCAAAAACCCTTTCTCCGCTACAGTTGGGGATTTCAACGGCGATGGTAACGCCGATCTGGCTGTGGGCAACTTCGAGACTGCTAACGTGTCTGTCTTGCTCGGCAGTGGCAATGGCAAATTCAGTCCCGCCAAGAATTTTACAGTCGGCGCGGAGCCTTTTACGATCGTCACCGCAGATTTCAATGGCGATGGCAAGGCGGACTTGGTTACTTCAGGCTATAGAGATGGCCAAATCTCGCTCTTACTCGGAGATGGCAAGGGTGACTTTGAAGCTGCAACTGATTTTGCGGTTGGCGCAAGGCTAATTGACGTTGCCGTCGCGGATCTCAATGGTGATGGCAACGCCGATCTGGCTATTGCTGACAGTAACAATATAGCAGTACTACTCGGCGATGGCAAAGGTAAGTTTGCCACTCCACTCAAATTTGCTGTCGGGACTTCGCCGATTTCGATCTCAGTCGGAGACGCAAACGGTGATGGGAAACCTGACTTAATTGCCGCCAATGCTGGCAGCAGTATTTTGTCAGTCCTCTTCGGTGATGGCAAAGGTGACTTCGGTGCTGTCAACAATGTGGATGCTGGGGATGGATCTGCTATTGCCGTAGTTGGTGATTTCAATCGAGACGGAATTCCGGACTTGCTATCATCTAACTATGAAGTCAACAACATCGCCGTCTTATTGGGAACTGGTAACGGCAAATTCTCTGCCCCTACCAACTTCGCTGTCGGCAACAGACCATTTTCATTGACAGTAAAGGACTTAAACGGTGACGGAATTGTCGATGTTTCTACCGCCAACAATTTGGGGGATAGCATCTCCGTGCTGCTGGGCAATGGAACTGGTGGCTTTGCCCCTGTCCAAAATTTTGCAGTCGGCAATAATCCTGGTTTTGCGACAGTCGGCGACTTTAATAATGATGGACGTTTAGATCTAGTTGCCGTCAACCGTGGTAGCAATGACGTATCAGTTTTGTTAAACGAGACAATCTTTGAGCCAACAACTACACCGCCACCAGTAGTCGTGACACCGCCACCAGTAGTAACACCTCCACCAGTCATAACACCGCCACCAGTAGTAGTTACAGAGCCTCCAGTCGTAATTGCGCCACCAGTAATTGCGCCGCCAGTAGTTATCGATCCTCCAGTACTAGTTACACCTCCAGTAGTGATTACTCCTCCAGCAAATTCTGGTGCTAGCTCGATCATCGGTACTAAGTCTCAAACAAACTCAGAAGGCCGCACGATCGACCTTACGGACTATAATGGCAAAGTACTCAAAGCCAATATTCAGACTCAAGGTGATGCAGCCTACACCAATAATATCGGGTTCTATCTGGTTGAAGATTCGATCGGATCGATCAAACTTGCTGATGGTAGTTTAGTAAAACCAGGTGATGCCAGTTACGCCGCCGAAGCTATCAGAGGCGCGTTACTTAATTCCCTCCAAGCAGGTAAAATCGACAACAGAACAAACCTCGATATCACTGGTGGTCGAATTTATGCTCCAGTCGTAGTTGCTCAAGGCTCGTTAACTGATTTTATCAACAAGAATTCCACCAACGGCGGCGGCGCGGATAGCATTCATGCCTACTTCAACTATATTGGTGCCAACCCTGACAAAATCGACCATTTCCGCCTCAATGGCAACAACTCCTTTGCAGTAGAAGATCAGTTCGGCGGTGGCGACAGAGATTTCAACGATTTAGTCGTAACGATGAACGTCCGAACTGTCTAAGCTACTCTTACTCCCTGGAGGGCTGGGGTAGAAATTTCGCATCAACTCCAATAAACTAGCATCTTTAGCAGCACATTGAAAAAGCTGTCGAAATCTGGTTGATTGGCAGCGGAGATCTTTACCCCACCTTAACCCTCCCCTTATAAAGGGGAGGGGACAAGAGTTCCACTTTTCAAGGGAAAATTATTAAGTTTAAGATAGTCAAAGATAACCTAGCTCCTCCCCTTTCCAAGGGGAGGTTGGGTGGGGTATGGATCTACGCATCCACTCCAATAAATTTCTCCATACACGGCAGGGACAAGAGTACTTACAATCCCCCAAACCATTCGTAGCCCAGATCTTCCCAATAACCCCGCTTGGGTAACAATTCACTAGTCACAACTACTTCTGTTACCCACTTACTCTGTTTATACCCCAACTTAATCGGTGCCGCCAAGCGTAATGGGGCACCATTTTCTGCGGGTAAATCCTGCCCATTCATTTGATAAGCGAGTAAAGTTTGAGGATGAACTGATGATGCCAAATCCCAGCTTTCATAATAACCATCTGCCGATTTAAAATACACATATTTAGCAGTTGGCAATGGTTGAGCGAGTGTAAGTAAATCTCTCAATCTCACCCCACCCCACTGGACAATTGCCGCCCAGCCTTCGACACATACCAATCTAGTCACCATTGAAATTAGAGGCATTTGGTGGATGGTTGCCAGATCTAGACTAACTGGGTTTGTTACTGCACCAGATATTTTCAACTTAAAAGTTGCGGGATCGATCGAGGGTACTCCCCGATAACTATTCACAATTAATTTATCGGGTTCGATCGCACTAATTGGAAAATCTGGTGTCGGTTGTGGCGATAATAATAGTGCTCCCATCCACTCATTTACAGGCATCGAAATCCTCCCGATCGGATCGTACAGCAGTGTCCCCGCCACGTTTACCACCAATCCTGCTCCTGCCCACTGCAAGATTTGGCGACGAGAAATTTTGTTAGATTCTTCTAGCATGGAAATTGGTGAATGGTGAATAGTGGATAGTGTGATTAATTATTAATTGCTATTTTTCAACTTCAAAAATGCCGTAGCAATCTTTCCCTCACCAACTCCCAACGCTAAACTAGAATGTAAAAAAGTAAATAGCAACACCAATGGCACCGTCATAAAATGAGCCGTGCGTAATGTTTGCCAATCACCAAATAAACTAGCCAACCAATAAAACTGCACGGGCTGATACATCGATAAACCGCTAGCGATCGCAAGTACTAAAATCGGGATAATACTGGTATAAACAATCCGATGCCAAGCATAATTTCGTCGCTTTGAATTGCTACTAGCTTGCAACGCTTTGAGATCTCCAGTGGCTACAAACCTGTCGCGCCAGCGTTTTGTCCAGAAGATATAAAGCCCGTAAGCCAAGAGATTTAAGCCATACACCCACATCATCGCAAAGTGCCAATTGCGCCCGCCAGCTAACCAGCCGCCCAAAGTGACTACCCACGGAATATGGATCCCCTCCCGTCCACCAAAGACTGGATTGGCATTATAAATCTGCAATCCACTGGTAATCATCCCAAATAGACTAATCAAATTCACCCAATGAAAGATTTTAACGATCGAAGGTTGCCCAAGCGGTGATTTTTTAACGATCGTTGACATATTGATTTGACTACCAACCTTAATCCTACTCTCCAATTATCCCCATAAATCACATAGGATTGCTATAGTATCGATGCTCTATCAGTCAGGTGCCAACAAATCAAATGACCAAAAATATGTGGTATGCCGTCGAGTTTAGTAGTGCAATTGTAACTACTGCCAAATATCTGAAGATCCTCGGCACAGAACTAGTCCTCTATCGCACCAGCGATAGTCAGATTCACGCGATGAACAACGCTTGTATCCATCGCGGTGCTGCACTTGCCCAGGGCAAGATCGCCCAAGACTGCATCGTCTGTCCCTATCACGGTTGGCACTACCAAACCGACGGCACCTGCGTCAAAATCCCCTCCCAATCAGCCACCATTGCCATCCCCAAAGCGGCGAGAATGACCACCTATCCAGTCCAGGACAAATATGGCTGGGTTTGGTTGTATCTCGGTGCTGGAGAGCCTGGAGCACTGCCTGACATCCCTAATTTCCCCCCAGCAGCAGGTAATCTACGAGCGATCCAGGGCGAATTCAATTGGAACGCCAACTATGAACGAGTCCTCGAAAATGGATTGGACTTTGCCCACGCACCCTTTGTTCATGCCGGAGCATTTGGCAATCCCGATCTGCCAGAGATCCCCGATTTAACCATCGAAACCTATCCTGGTGGCGCGAGTGCCACAGTGGATCTAGCTGCCACCCCACCCAAAGGACTATGGAAGTTCTTAGTAAAAGGTGAACGTGCTCCGATTAAAACTCGGACAGGCTTTTTCCTCCCAAATCTGACATTTTTAGAAGTTTATTTACCATTTGGACAGTTAACAATTTGGACTGCTCATGTACCCATAGATCTCCATCATACAGTGAGCAAATGGATCAATTTTCGTAACTTTTTTATAGGTAAATGGGCCGATGGAGATACCTATAAGCGCACAATTAAAATCTTTGAGCAAGACAAGCCAATTGTCGAATCGCAACGCCCGCAGCTCATTCCCACCGATCCTAGCGCGGAACCATCGGTAGCCGCAGATACTCTTCAGATTCAATATCGCAAACTTTCTCAGTGAAAATACTTATAAAAAATTGGAACATTTTATGACTTAGATCCTTCAGCAACTATGTGAAGATTCTAAAGAATTTAGATATTGGTGATGTAAGTTACAGTTATGTTATTCTGTCATGCCATAATAGAATCATCGAGTAAAAGGTAAACAATAGAGCTTTATGTAAAGAAGGAGTTATAGTCATGATGGAAAAAATTATATTGGCGATCGTCATTTCACTTTCCCTGTACTTGAGCATCGAAATTAAACCAGCCCCAAGATTTGTGGGAATGGAGATCGATGCCCAACTAGATACGCTCAAAAAACCTCAGACACCAATATTTATGATGTTGTGAGCTTCAGGGCGTTCGGATTGACAGCACATATATCAATTCTCCTTTGGAGACGCTATTGCTAGGGCAAACGCTCTGCTACCGCGAACGAAGCGATCTGATTCTGCTAAAGTGAGGATACATATAATATCCTTAAGATCGTGTCATATATTCGTGATTGTCTCCGCCAAATATTGTTGTTGTCACTGGTAATCGGGATTTCCCTGGGAAGCTTTGCCCTCCCCGCCAGAGCCACTGCTGTTTATGAAATTCCGGCTGTCTCCGCAGGTGTACCAACCTGGATCGTCGATAAAGCCGAAATACTGAGTCTAGCTACCAAAGGTCAAGTTAAAGCTACACTGGAACAGCTTGCCAAGCAGAGTGGCAAAGAAGTCCGCTTTGTCACCATCCATCGTCTTGACTACGGCGATACGATTCAAGTTTTCACCGATAAAGTGTTCAAGAAATGGTTTCCCACGCCGGAAGCACAAGCCAATCAAACCCTGATTGTCTTGGATAACGTCACAAATACGATCGGAATTCAGACTGGAACTGAAGTCAAACCCCTGCTAACTGACGCAATCGCTACCAGCATCCTCACCGAAACGATGGCGATCCCACTGCAAAACGGCAACAAATATAATCAAGCCTTTGGGGATGGTGCCGATCGACTAACCGCAGTACTATCAGGACAAGTAGATCCTGGGCCACCAAAAGTGATCGTCATTCCCGAAGCTGGCAGAACCTATCTCAAAGCCGAAGAAACCGATGCCAACCGCACGAATTTCCTAATTATCGTCATTGGACTTTTAATCGCCGCAACGGTAATTCCAATGGCAACCTGGTGGTGGTATCAGAATCAGGATTAAGAGTTGGGAGTTAAGAGTTAGATCTGTAGGTTGGGTTGAAGAATGAAACCCAACACACTCAACTCTGAAACCTATTGTTGGGTTGCGCTCAAGCGAAACCCAACCTACAATCTTTTATTCACTCCAAGCTCCAAACTCCAAACTAATCCTGAATATACTCATCCCCTGACAACAACGCAATTTCAGCACGGATAAATTCTCGCCCCAAATAAGCCGCATGATCCAACATCGTTAGTAGACAAGGTTGAGCTTCTTCAATTACCTTCACACACAATTCCTTTGCAGTTCTGCCCGTGAATAGAGTAGTACTAGTGCGGGGTACGCTCCCTTTGGCGCAGATCACCTTGCCAGTTTCAGGATCGACTGCTAGACCGCGATCGTCGATGACATTAGTATAATGCTTGGCACAGATTAAACCAGCTTCCCGATCGACATAAATAATAAAGTATCCCTCAGGATCGAGATCGATATGTCGATTGGACAGCTTATTATCGATCGCGGTTAAATTATCAGTTAATAAAGTCATAGCCTTAACACAAAACCAATCATATTTAGATCTAGGTTAACCGATCTAAACATGATTTGGATAAATTTCGGCATGAATACCGATCTTTGTGGATTCAAGTAGCTGGTTGAAAACACTTATTCAATCGAGTTTACCTAAAACTTAGCCAGTGGACATCACCTACCCTAGTAAAGACTTTTGAGTGTGGGTAACTTCCGAAGATTAATCTTCGAGCTGCAACTCCTTCGCGACTTTCATGGGTAAATCTTGGTTGATAGCGACAATTTGTTCGAGCTGCAACTCATTCGATTCGACAAAATGATCCCGTAAAATCCGACCAAATCGGGGATGATAAAACCGATGCAGACTATAATTAGCCGTAGCTGGAAAGCCTCGCCGCTTCTTGTGTCTACCGCCTGCCCCAGGATCGAAAGTCTTAATCCCATTTTGAATTGCCCATTCGATCGGGGTATAGTAGCAAGCATCAAAGTGGAGACAATCGATATCCTCACTGCTGCCCCAATATCGACCATACAGTCGATCGCCTTTAGTAATACAAAAAGACATCCCCACTGGATCTGGATCTGCACCCATTGCAGTCACAAATACCACTCGATGGCGATAGTTGGCATGAAGCTGCTCAAAGAATTCGGGAGTCAGATACTTACTCCCCCACCAGCCAAATTTATCGCAGGTGTCGGCATAAAAAGCATACATCTGAGCAAATAACTGGGGTTGAATTTCATCACCCGTTACAGTAGTTAGATCTAATCCACCCTCACGAACTGACTTGCGTTCCCGCTTAATATTCCGCCGTTGGTTGGCATTAAAATTTCCTAAGTAACCATCAAAATTCTGGTACTCGCCATTTTGCCAGACATAATTGTGATTGATCCAAATACTGTAACCGTATTCCTGCATCTGCGATCGCCATTCGGGATCTACATAGAGAAAATTGCAGCCAGATAACTTGTGCTGGATACAGAAATCATCGATCGCACTTACCATTAGCTCCGTAATCGCCGCCTCATCCTCACTAGAGCTAATCCCAAATCGATAGCCCTCAGCCGGAGTAATCGGACTCATCCCCACCAGCTTGGGATAGTACCTAATCCCCATCCGCTGCGCCAATTCCGCCCACTGATTGTCAAACACAAACTCCCCATAACTATGCCCCTTCACATACAACGGAGCCGCCCCAATCAATGCCGAACCCCGCCACACCGTCAGATGCGTCGGTAGCCAGCCAGTCTCCGCTGTAACGCTGCCCGAAGTCTCCAGCGTGTTCAACCATTCCCACTCTAGAAAAGGAGTCTTCAGCGGCATAAATAGCGCGTCCCAATCAGCTTGGGGGATGTCTGCTAAATGATTAACCCAGCGGATCTGACAGGATGATAGAGACATTCAGGTAGGATCTAATGATTGGCACCTATACATTCTAGCGAAAGCACGATCGGGAGTGTACTGCCCTGGTTACTTCGACTCCGCTCAGTAACCAGCTCTATTTCAGCCAATCTCTAGCTGGCAAATATACATCTCAGACATATTTGCCAGCAGTGAATCGATCACAGCAGATCGGGATCGATGCCCAATTCCCGCAGTTTAGTATCCCGCTTATTTTTCTCAGCCTCCAGTTTCTGCTTCTCAATCTCCAGTTGTCGATTTTCAGCTTCCAATTGTTGTTTATCTGCAAGAATCAGATCTCGCTCGGTTGCAACAGTATCAAAAGTTTCAAAGATTCGCCCATCAGGATGAGTAATCTGGAGTTCTTCCCCGCTTAAATCGAAACTAATCCCCAATCGCGGACTAGTCCAGCCATTCATCACCTCGATCCTGTCCAGAAATAAATCATCACCACGCTGATAGCCTTTGAGGATATATCGATCTGGATAGTAGACATAGTATTCCTCCACTTCACACCGCGCATAAATTTGTAGCTTTCGCTCCATTTCTCCCTCAGTATTACCTGGAGAGAGAATCTCAAATACTACCTGCGGCGCGATATTGTCCTCCTCCCACTGTTTGTAAGAACCCCTGTCACCTTTTGGTCTGCCAAATACTACCATCGCATCTGGAGCCACTCGGTATTTGGGATTACCCTCAACGGGATACCACAGCAAATCTCCCGCAACAAACACCAGTTCCTCATCCTGAAACAACCAGTCAAGGTTGCTTTTGATGACAGTAATCCACCGGAATTGCTTGGTATTGTCCGACATCGGCTGTCCATCACTGTCTGGGTAAACTATCTGATTGGTAGCTAGCATCTTTAGTTATGCTCCTTATCTAATGTTCAGGTTTGACGTTGAGTAACGTATTCGCGCAAAACGCGATTGATGCTAGTTTGATAACCTTCATCTTGTGGGTGATGGTTTTTAAACCAGTCTAAAAGATCGGCATCTAGACGTAGTGTAATCTGCTGTTTAATTGGGCGGTAAAATAACCCCCGCTGGGCACCGTTCCAATTACGCACTTCTGGTACATCATCAGTTTTGATTTCAGCTTCGGGCAAAACAGCTAAAGCGTCAATTTCAGCCTGGATCTCTAATGGTAACTGATTAGAATGTTTCTTCTTCATAAGCTTTGCGTTCGTAGATAGTTGCCTTTCGTGCGCTAATAATTCGACCTGTTTCTTCTCCTGTCAATGGATCGAAGTCCGACCAAGTATGCACGACAAATACAGTTACTTGACCAATTAAACCAATAGTTTGCCAGCGTTCCTCGTGGGGATATGGATCTGGAAGACTTAACGCGAGCGGATCTGCAAAGACATACTGAGCTGCTTCAAAACTCAAGCCATGCTTGCGCTGATTTATATGATTTTTTTCATTATCCCATTGCTACTTCAATTTTATCACCGCTTACACATGTAGCTACTAATATGTAGCTACATGTGTCTTTTGTCAAGAGAAAAGTCAATTTTCCTGGCTACTGGTGGTGCCCGCGCAGGTTTGTTTGACAACTATCAGTGGTTGCCTCAATTTTTAGCATAAACCTGCCCCTACAGAAAAATAAATTACTAACCTCAATTATTTTTATCCGGATCTGCCATGCCATACCTAGAAAATAGGTATTAGTATACTAATAATTCAAGATGTGGTTAATTGGACTTGTTGTTTGTGCAGGGTGGATATTTTCTCTCTGCTTGCATGAATTCAGTCATGCACTCGTTGCTTATTGGGGTGGAGATACTTCAGTCAAAAGCAAAGGGTACTTAACCTTCAATCCGCTCAAATATACCGATCCTGGATATAGTATCGCTCTTCCAATCTTATTTTTACTAATGGGGGGAATCGGGCTACCAGGTGGTGCTGTCTATATCAACCAACACAAGCTGAAAAGTAGGTGGTGGCAAACGGCTGTTTCCGCAGCAGGTCCGGCTGCTAATATTTTGATGGCTTTAGTCCTTGCAATCCTTTTCTGGGCTGCTGCTGCAAATAATTTAGCACTCAATCATCAGATTGATGAAGATTCATATTTATTGAGTGGCATAGGATTTCTCATTTACTTACAAATTTTTGCTACAGTCTTTAACTCATTACCGATTCCTGGATTGGATGGTTATGGAATTATTGAACCTTGGTTGTCTAAGCACGTTCGAGCTAAATTTGATAATTTTAGACAATACAGCACCTTAATCATTATTAGTTTATTTTGGTGTGTGCCTTCGTTTAGTAATTTTGTCTTTAAAGTCGTTGGAGTATTTACTAGTGTTTTTTTGCGAATCCCAGATGTTTTCATCAGCAATGGATCGTCTTTGTTCAGATATCCCATTAACCAGCAGATTACTCTAATAGTTCTCTTGGTTTTTGCTTGGGGACTTAATTCTCAGAAAAAACCTTTAACTCAAAAAAATAATGATCTAGATAAAAAGAAGGTTGTTCGTACCAATCAGTCATATCCAGAAGCTCATAAAAATTCGACGAAAACAAGTGGGAGTGCTATTAAGGAGAAAGTAACTTGTTCTGCCCAAGTACATCCAGAAACCCGTAAGCGTGCAATTGCATTTGCTGGATACGACAAGCAGCGAATTGAGCGTCTGCTCAATGATGTTCGTCGCAAAAATCCAGATCGATCGGAACAATGGTATTGGGAAAAAATCATCTATGACATGGAGCGAGATCGTGGATTCTAATAATTTGAAATGTGTAGATAGTACCGTAGAAACCCAACACTTCTAGGGTGCTCGTGTGTTGATGTTGGGTTTTGCTTGCGCGCAACCCAACCTACAATTTTTGGTAATTGAAGAGAATAGATCGAACCCACCCCATCCTCTTACCCAGCAAACCGTTCAGCTCCAACAATTAGCGTCCCCTTTAGACCCTCAAAATGTGATAAAATTGAACTAGCGAAACAGTACAATTAGCAAGCTGAAAGGAACATTCCATGACTACTTCCCAAGAGCGGATTATCCCTACAGATCTACGAACTGAGATGTCTAGCTCTTACCTAGAATACGCCATGAGCGTAATTGTAGGGCGAGCACTTCCCGATGCGCGAGATGGTTTGAAACCAGTCCACCGCCGCATTCTGTATGCGATGCACGAATTGGGTTTGACGGCCGATCGACCATTTAGAAAGTGTGCGCGGGTAGTCGGGGAAGTGCTGGGTAAATACCATCCTCACGGTGATACGGCTGTGTATGACGCGCTGGTGCGGATGGCGCAAGATTTTTCGATGCGAAATCCGTTGATCAACGGACACGGTAACTTTGGTTCGGTGGATAACGATCCACCTGCGGCGATGCGGTATACCGAGTGTCGTCTGCAAGCTTTGACGATGGAAGCGGTGTTGCGGGACATCGAGGCGGAGACGGTTGATTTTGCGGATAACTTTGATGGTTCGCAGCAGGAGCCGACGGTATTACCTGCGCGGATTCCTCAGCTATTGCTGAATGGCTCGTCGGGGATTGCGGTGGGGATGGCGACGAATATTCCGCCCCACAACTTGGGTGAGCTAATTGATGGGGTGGTGGCGTTGATTGCCAATCCTGAGATTACGGACATGGAATTGATGCAGTATATTCCTGGCCCTGATTTTCCCACGGGAGCGCAGATTTTGGGCACGGGGCCGATTAAGGAGGCTTATGCAACTGGGCGCGGTTCGATTACCATGCGTGGCGTAGCGAATATCGAGACGCTGGAATATAAGGGTAGACCCGATCGAGAAGCGATTATTATTACCGAGCTACCCTACCAGACAAATAAAGCTGCGCTGATCGAGCGGATCGCTGAAATGGTTAATGACCATAAGTTGGACGGGATCTCGGATATTCGGGATGAAAGCGATCGAGATGGGATGCGAATCGTAATCGAACTCAAGCGGGATGCTTATCCGCGCGTGGTTTTGAACAACCTCTACAAGCAGACACCGATCCAAACGAACTTCGGCTGCAACATGCTGGCGTTGGTAAATGGGGAACCCCAATTACTCAGCCTCAAAAAATTCCTGACTGTCTTCCTGGACTTCCGCATTGAGTCGATTACTCGTCGGACTCGGTACGAGTTGCGGAAAGCGGAAGAGCGCGATCACCTGCTCCAAGGTTTATTAATCGCCCTGGCGAACTTGGATGCAGTGATTCGTCTGATTCGGGGTGCTGCGGATTCTGCTACAGCCAAGCAGGAAATGATCGACAGGTTCCAGCTATCGGAACTCCAGTCTGATGCGATCCTTCAGATGCAATTGCGCCGCCTGACTGCCCTAGAAGCCGATAAGATTCATCTAGAGCATGACGAGCTAACGATTAAAATCACCGATCTCCGCGATATCCTCGCTCGACGCGAACGGATCTTGGACATCATCCAAACCGAAATCGCCGAAATCAGATCTACTTTCGCAACGCCCCGCCGGACTCTCATCGAGCATAGCGAAGGCGATCTCGAAGATACCGACTTAATCGCTAACGAGAAATCCTTAATCCTCGTCACCGAGCAGGGCTACATCAAACGGATGCCAGTTAGCACCTTTGAGACCCAAAGCCGCGCCACACGGGGCAAAAAAGGCACAGGGATGAAAGAAGAGGATGCGATCGAGCATTTCCTCACCTGCTGCGATCACGATACGATCCTACTATTTAGCGATCGAGGTGTCGTCTATACCGTTAAAGCCTACCAAATTCCCATATCGTCCCGCACGGCACGGGGTACAGCTCTGATGGGCATCCTGCCGATTCCCCGCGAGGAGAAGATCACCTCAGTGGTACCTGTGAGCGAATTTACGGACAACGAATACCTGATCATGCTGACTCAGAAAGGCTTCATTAAGAAGACCGCTCTGTCAGCATTTGCCAGCGTTCGAGCCAACGGTTTAATTGCCATCTCACTGGAAGAAGGTGATGGCTTGCGCTGGGTGCGCCGCGCCAAAGAAACTGACAGTGCGATTATTGGTACCCGCAATGGGATGACTATTCACTTCCGCACAGATCGCGACCAACTGCGACCATTGGGACGCGCCACACGGGGCGTTAAATCAATGTCGCTCAAAAAAGGCGACGAGCTAATCAGCATGGATATCTTACCGAGCCAAGTCATCGCCCAAATGGTAGCGGCGAGTGAGGATTCGGGGGTTGATGATATCGACGATACTGTGGCTGAGGATGTCACAGTTCCCGCAGGTGAAGGCCCTTGGATTCTGGTGGTAACTACTGGCGGACTCGGCAAACGGGTACCTGTAACTCAATTCCGACTCCAAAATCGGGCAGGAATGGGCGTACTGGCGATCAAGTTCCGCAAGAAAGGCGATAAATTAGCCGCACTGCGGGTAGTTAATCCCGATGAGGAGATGATGATTGTCACCAATCGGGGGATTATTATCCGTCAGGCGATCGATGCTATCTCCTCTCAATCACGGATGGCAACTGGGGTACGAGTCCAGAAGCTGGATGATGATGATGCAATCATGGCAGTTGCAATTGTACCTGCATCGAATGGTGAGGAGGATCTCGAACTCGAAGGGGATTTAGAAGTAGCAGAGGAAGTGTAAATCTGGGGCTTCGATTACCTTCTGCTTTTGGCGTTAGCCTGCCGGAGGCACAGGCATCTAAAGCGAACGGTAGGCGATGCCAACGAATCCACGAACATGGAAACTGTCCTGGTGAATAACCAGGACAGTTTCCATGTTTTGAATGTTTAGTTAGATGTGTTGGGTGTTTTGTAGAAATATTTTCTAATGTTATTAGAATTAAGACAACTAAAAATTAAGCCAGGACAGCAAATCTTATTAGAAGATGTTAGCTGGCAGCAATTTGAAAATATACTAACAGACTTGGGCGAGCATCGTTCTGCCAGAGTTTCTTATAGTCACGGTTATTTAGAAATTATGGTGCCATTGCCAGAACATGAAAAAGCCAAAGAAATTATTGGAGACACCATCAAGATCTTACTCGATCGGCTAAACATTGATTATGATTCGCTCGGATCGACAACTTTAAAAAGTGAAAGAATGACTCAGGGAGTAGAACCAGATGCTTGTTTCTACATCAAAAATCAGGCATTGGTACTTGGCAAAAATCGGCTAGACATTAATATAGATCCACCACCAGATCTAGCCGTAGAAATCGATCTGACTTCTCGAACCCCGTTAGACAATTATCAACTTTTGGGTGTGCCAGAACTGTGGCGATATGGTAAGCAAGGTTTACAGATCGAGGTCTTACAAAATGGTCAGTATATCAGATCGGATTTTAGCCCCACATTCCCAGATCTACCAGTTGTTGACTTGATAAATCGATACGTTCAACAAAGTCAAGTAGTTGGTAGCAGCCAAGCAATTAGATCTTTCAAACAGTGGGTACAAGACAATCTTTAACGCTATTGCCATTAATTAGCGGCTTCAGACATCTCGATCGTCCGACCATCATAATCTTTGACCAAGAAATTCAATGGCTTCTCACTGCGAATCTTGTGCTTAACGCCACGGGTTTGAATCCGCATCAGAATTTGCTCTAGACATTCTCGATCGAAACAAACTTGACGCTGACGATTTTTTTCACCCAGACTAGCACCTGTAATGACGTGGAGCTGGGTATTTTTCTTGAGTTGATACCACAGACCCTCTGAACCTCTCATCCCTCTCACCGCCGATCTACCCATCGGTGCAGCCAGATACATCGGGTCAATTCCAGCACTCCCGATCGTCTGCTCGTAGTCATAATAATAATGCAGTGGGACTTGCGCGATCGGCAAATTCAATAATCCCTCGTATAGATCCTGAGCAATCTGAAGATCCGACACCATCACCGTGTAAACCTTCGGGGCACTAGTCAAAAACAGCCACATCGCCCCAGCGTAAGCTGCCAGCAGCATCACCATGATACCTTGGGTGGAAATCAGACTATCTAGAGGCATAAGGTCGCGAGGGCTAGGATTAGATATATGTTAACAGCTTGGCTTAATTAAGTGAATACCAGCATGGCTCGTTGGCGTAGTCTCTCGAAGAGAATCGACCCAAATTCAGCAATTAATCTAGTCGATGCGGAGACTTTTACCCCCAACCCCCTTATAAAGCGGATGCGCGTACTGTTCGGGTTCCCCGACAGTGCAGCGCACCAAGCAGGGGGCTTTCCGACCTCCTCCCCTTTCCAAGGGGAGGACTGAGGTGGGGTAAAGATCTCCGCATCACCTCAAACAATCATTAGACAAATTTACATCCACCTGCTAATATTAAAGTTCTGTGAATTTTTTCAAAACGCATGAAAGCTCAGGAAATTATTCGCTCGATCGAAGCGGAATATCTAAAATCCGATCTGCCTACCCTTCACATTGGCGATACCGTCCGTGTGGGCGTAAAAATTCAAGAAGGTAACAAAGAACGGGTGCAACCTTACGAAGGCATTATCATTGCCATGCGTAATGGTGGCATCAACAAAACGGTTACTGTCCGTCGTGTCTTCCAAGGAATTGGTGTGGAACGGGTATTCCTGTTGCACTCACCCAAAGTTGATAACGTCAAAGTAATCCGTCGTGGTAAAGTCCGTCGTGCGAAACTGTTTTATCTCCGCGATCGTGTCGGTAAAGCAACTCGCGTCAAGCAACGGTTCGATCGTCCTTTGGAAGGCTGATCGGTTTAATTTGAGTGTCCTGGTTATAGACTTTAGTTTATGGTATTATACTAAAGTGCAGTGCCAGGAGTATCACTCCACATCACATGTGCGCTTTTAGTTCAGTTGGTAGAACGTTGGTCTCCAAAACCAAATGTCGGGGGTTCAAGTCCTCCAGGGCGCGTAAATCTAGGTTCTATGTAAAGTGTGTTGGCGCGAAAGCCCAGCACACTTTTTTTGACATTTTGGCATCTGTAACATCTGTAGGGTGGGCACTGCCCACGGACAAACTTAGCAGCACAACAATTAGTTATTAAATGCGTGAAATCTAGCTGGTGGGCACTGCCCACCCTACGACAGCTATTTGTCCGCGCAAGACATTAGACTTATGCTACACACCAATAGCCTAATCCTGTCCATCCTCAAATCCTCTAAATCCTGATGATGTTTTATATTTACATCCCTCACAGGGACCGATCGGATTGACGGCACAGCGGAGTAAGATCGATCGAGCATTGTAGCTACAGGTAGCATCACCAATTACCCATTCACCATCAACCATACTCTGTTCCTCAGGGCGAGTTGCTGACTGGACGTATAGAGCGATTTTATCCAACTTATAACGACCATATTTAAGCTGGTAACGATGACGACGTTCCAGTACCGTATAAGTTTGACCATCCAGATCCAGATAGTTCCCTGGCTGTGGAGTCCAATCCAACCTGACTTTTGCTAGCGTTTCACGGGATTGGGTCAAAATCACTTCAGTTGGCAAAAACTCTGCTTCCGTCATTCATTCATCCTGATGAGCCTCAAAACACATTTTAAACTATCTCAGTCGAACCAGTCAGAACAACTCAACCAAACTAGCAAAAGTCAGGGGTGTTTAACTTTTGTAGCCTTTTTGATAACTAGCATGTGAGCCTGCGGTACACTAAACCTGATTCTTAGTTTTAGCTTTGCTAAAGCTTTATCGTTGGGAGGATAGTCTTGTGTCTCATAGCGTCAAAATTTACGATACTTGTATTGGCTGTACTCAGTGCGTTCGGGCTTGTCCGACAGACGTATTAGAGATGGTGCCTTGGGATGGCTGCAAAGCTGCCCAAATCGCTTCTTCACCCCGCACCGAAGATTGTGTTGGTTGCAAACGGTGCGAAACCGCCTGCCCTACAGACTTCCTGAGTATCCGCGTCTATCTAGGCGCAGAAACCACCCGCAGCATGGGACTAGCATACTAGCTCCTGCTCATGACTAGAGACTAAGAGTTCGTTGTGGTACTTTTAGTCTTTAGGCTTTAGGCTTTAGGGTAAAAAGAAACTATATACCCACTAATAATTTAATCCTGTCCATCCTAAAATCCTATAAATCCTGATAAAGTTTGGATTAGTTGTTACATTCGATCGCCAGTTGGGTAACTATAATAGAGCGGGTGGTAAATCTCCATATTTAGCGAGACTGCCTCAAACGCCAAAAAAGATAGCCTTGCGGGAGCATTTGACTGTATGTGTGGAATTGTTGGTTATATTGGTACTCAACCAGCCCAGTCCATTCTAGTTTCAGGACTAGAAAAACTAGAATACAGGGGCTATGACTCCGCAGGGGTGGCAACAATTGTCGAAGGAAATTTGGACTGTATTCGCGCCAAGGGTAAGCTACACAACCTGCGCGACAAAGTAGACTTAGCCACGAATCACGCGCCAATCGGCATCGGACACACGCGCTGGGCGACACACGGCAAGCCCGAAGAATATAACGCTCACCCCCACACAGATACTCAGCGACGGCTGGCGGTGGTGCAGAATGGAATTATTGAAAATTACCGCGAACTCCGCGAAGAATTAAAAGCTAAAGGACACGAGTTTCGATCGGAAACCGATACTGAAGTTATCCCGCATTTAGTCGCTCAATGCTTTGCCGATGGTGCCGATACCTTGATGGTAGCAGTCCAACAGGCAGTACACAAATTATCCGGCGCATTTGCGATCGCTGTAATTTCCGCCGACTATCCCGACGAGATCGTTCTAGCCAGACAACAGGCTCCCCTAATTATCGGCATCGGTGAAGGTGAATATTTCTGTGCCTCAGATACACCTGCGATCGTCCAATATACCCGCACGATCTTACCATTAGAAAATGGTGAAATGGCGCGACTGACCAGAGACGGTGCCGAACTCTACACCTTTGCAGGCGAGAAAGTCACCCGCACCCCGCGAACCATCACTTGGAATCCGATTGCGATCGAAAAACAAGGATTCCGCCACTTCATGGCAAAAGAAATCTACGAGCAACCCGCCGTAGTCAGAACTTGTCTCGAAGCATATCTCGATCTAGATTGGACTCCAGACAGCTCCAAATCCCCCTTCAAGCTCGATCTACCCGCAGCTATCTACAAAGACCTCGAACAGATCCAAATCGTCGCCTGTGGCACCAGTCTCCATGCAGGCATGGTTGGCAAATATCTAATCGAAGAACTCGCCCAAATTCCCACCGCAATCCAATATGCGTCCGAATTTCGCTATTCGCCCCCACCATTGACAGCAAACACCCTCACCATCGGCATTACCCAATCTGGTGAAACCGCCGATACCCTGGGCGCGATTGAAATCGAACAGTCCCGCCGCAAAGACAAAGATCCCAAATATCACTCCCGCCTCCTCGCCATCACCAACCGCACCGATAGTGCGATCGCCCGCATCGTCGATTGCGTCATCGACACCCACGCAGGCATGGAAATCGGCGTAGCCGCCACCAAAACCTTCATGGGTCAACTGATGGCGTTTTACTTCTTCTCCCTCGATCTCGCCCATCGTCGCGGGACAATTACACCCGATCGATTAGCCGAAATCATCGCAGGTTTAAAAGTCCTCCCCTCCCAAATCGAAGTCATCCTCGAAACCCAAGAAAAATACATCGAAGAACTCTCCCACAGTTTCCTCGATACCCATGATGCCATCTTCCTCGGTCGCGGCATCAACTTCCCGATCGCCCTCGAAGGTGCCCTAAAACTCAAAGAGATCAGCTATATCCATGCCGAAGGTTATCCCTCCGGCGAGATGAAACACGGCCCGATTGCGCTTTTAGATGCGAAGGTTCCAGTAATTGCGATTACAATGCCAGGGAAAGTATACGAAAAAGCAGTGTCAAATGCTCAAGAAGCAAAAGCACGAGATTCCCATTTATATGGTGTAGTTGCTGCTAGTGATAAAGACGCAGCAGAGATATTTGATAAGGTTTTACCAGTGCCAGATGTAGATGAATTATTGTCACCAGTATTAACAGTTATTCCAATGCAATTAATGTCTTATCATATTGCAGCTATGCGCGGGCTGGATGTCGATCAGCCTCGTAATTTAGCCAAATCGGTAACTGTTGAATAAGTTAAAGAAAGTCATTTTACAAAATGTGAAAATATAATAAAGTCGTATACTAGCTAATAAAGTTGTATACTGCACAATAAAGTTGTATACTATTGTCTGTGAGTGTCTAATTAGCATTTGCAGATTTTTCATATGGTCAGAAACAGAAGGGATTGGACAGAAGAGAAACTCGATCGATATACAAAGGAAGGCCGAGGACAAGGTATCGGGCAAGATTATAATCCGTGGATTAAGGTTTCAGATTTTTCTTCCAGTGGCCGTGTGTCGAGAATCTTAGGTTGGAAGACTAATCGGGAACATCATTTCATGTCAGATGGTGAGACAAGGCTGTTCTATTTATTTGAGTGGTCAGATCTGATTGTCGATATTCGAGAGCAGTTCCCATTAATCGATCGCGAATTGTGCTTCAAGATTGCTGAAGAGATGGGAGTTGAGTACCCTAAAGATCCAAAAAGTGGTGTCCCTTACGTACTCAGCACAGATTTCATGTTGACTGTTACTCATGAAGGGAAAAATACTTATGAGGCAAGAACATTTAAACCTTCTAAAACTTTAAATAACAAGCGGACCGCAATGAAGCTAGAACTAGAAAGGCGTTATTATGCCATTAAAGGGATTGACTGGAAAATAGTCACAGAAAAAGATATTCCTAAGTTAATGGTAAAAAATGTTGAATGGATTCATTCAGCCCATAAACTAGAAGGAAATCGAGAGGCGAACAAGGAAGAGCTTCATCACATAATGAAAATTTTGAGATCTAAGCTAGAGACAGATACTGCTACTGTCGGCAAAGTTGTTAATGACTTGGATACAGAAATGAATGTTGAGTTGGGTACATCACTTTACCTGTTTAAGTACCTTGTGGCAAATAAATCAATCTCAGTTGACATGTTAAGTAAGAAGCCACTTACTTCTTACTTAACAAAAAAGATTAAATTCAATCAAATTAACGTTTGAATAATTTACAATGAAAGTTCATTTTTTTGTCAACAGCTTAGTTGAGTGGATTTCTGAGAATGGAAACAATAGAATCGATCGAATATTGTGGATTGATGAGGGTTATGAAGTTGCATTCTTGATTGACATCCATAAAGAAGAATCGCTTCCCAGGCAAGTATTTATCAATGAAATAGAAGAGAGTATTGAATCGAGTACTGCTATCATAATTAAAAAAGATCCTTGGGCTTTAATAGTACCAGAAGAAAAGTTGTCATCTAAGGATAAAGTGCTAAGAGATGCTGCTTGGAGAATAATTTCATCTATCGTTACTCAGGAGCCAGCAATATACGAGCGAAATCAACGTGGATCTCTAGTAATCAAATTAATAGAAAATGATAATACAATTAGAAGCCTAAACGAAATCAAGAGTAAATTAACTAAAAAAGCTGTTTACAAATATCTTAAAAGATACTGGCAAAGAGGTAAGAATATTAATGCACTATTACCAGATTATAGAAATTCGGGAGGAAAAGGAAGGCAGAAGTTAGCTGGAGATACCAAAAGAGGCCGGCCTAGAAAATATGCTAACGATCCTGAAATAGGAATTGGTATTAATGTCACAGAAGAGACAAAAATGACCTTTAGAGTGGCAATTTCTCAGTTTTACCACACATCTGAAAAAAGGTCGTTGGTAGCAGCGTATGAAAAAATGATCCAAGAATATTATTCTGAAGAGAATTTTTCTAATTATGATGACTTATATGGTTCGATCCCGATGCAGGATCGAATACCCACATTAGTACAATTTAAGTATTGGTATGATTTGGAACATGGTCAAAATGTAGAGAAAAAGATAAGTACAAGGATTGGAAAGAGAGAATATCTGCAAAATTATCGTCCGATTACAGGCAATTCAACCGCAGAGGTTACTGGGCCTGGTTCTCGTTATCAAGTAGATGCAACAGTGGGAGATGTCTACCTCGTCTCCAGTTACAACCGCAAATGGATTATTGGCAGACCAGTAATTTATGTTGTGATTGATGTCTTTAGTCGAATGATTACTGGAGTTTATGTTGGATTAGAGGGACCATCTTGGTTGGGCATGATGATGGCTCTGGCTAATATGGCTATGGATAAGATTGAGTACTGCCGACAGTATAAAATTGATATCTCGGAAGATGATTGGCCTTGTCACCATTTACCAGATGCTATTTTAGGAGATCGTGGTGAATTAATTAGCAAAAATGCAAATATAGTAACTCAAAATCTGAACATTAAGATTGAAAATGCAGCACCATTTAGACCAGATTGGAAAGGTATTGTAGAGAGACGTTTTCGGACCATTAATGAAAAAGTAAAGCCTTTTATACCTGGAGCAGTTGATATAGACTTCAATCAGAGAGGTGGTCGTGATTATCGCTTAGACAGCAAGCTCGATCTAGACCAATTTACCCAAATTATTATTCGGATGATTCTACATCATAATAATCAACATATGTTGAAGGATTATCCAAGAACAGTGGAAATGATCGCAGATGAAGTATTGCCTATCCCTTCCCAATTGTGGAAATGGGGAATTATCCACTGTTCAGGCAGGCTTAGAACCCTAGATCCAGATATTATCAAACTTAATTTAATGCCAAGAGGGAATGCCACCATTACGGAGAAAGGAATTAAATTTAAAGGTATTTACTATACTTGCGATCGAGCAGATCGAGAGATGTGGTTTTCTAATGCCAGAGCAGGATCTTTGTCTAGAGCACAAAAGAAATTGGAAGTTTCTTATGATCCTCGGAAAACTGATTACATTTATATTCCAGCTCAAGATGGTCGTAGTTTTACTCAATGTACTTTACTAGAGTCACAATCAAAATATGAGAATAAAAACTTGTATGACATCGAGTATTTATTTGCTGAGGAAGAATTGCAGCGACAAAAAAGTGCAAATCGTGAGTTACCTCAAACAATAGATTTGAATATGGAAATTGAAAAGATTGTCGATCGAGCAGTCGATATGACTAATGCTGTTCAAGATCCTACTTTGAGTAGACGGGCAAGAACTTCCTCGATCCGAGATAATAGAAGTACTGAAAAAGAAAATCGTCGTCAAGAAGAATCATTCGATCTGTCATCTCAAAATAAAGAGATTGATAAAAGTGTGCCGAAGATCGATTCAGATAAGTCTAGTTTAAAGCCACTTAAATCATCACTACAAGCTAATCACAACAATTTACTAAGAGCAAGAAGAGAGAAGAACAAGCGTGAAAAGAACGGATAATGAAGTAATCACCCAAAATCTCGATCGAAGACATGCGGGTGTTGAAGCTACATACATCGACCAAAAATTGAAAGAATATAATGAAAATTTATTAATTCAGGCACTTCCACCGACTTTTGACGATGAAAAATTTATAGATCTTATTTCTGAAGAGCCTGAGTATAGTGATTGTGAAGTTCTTTGGAACAAGTCAGAAAGATTTCATTGTGTCGCTAGACTATCAAGCTACTTCGATCCCCAGAGCAAAACGATCGATCTAAATACTAATATCAGCATTTTAATAAAAAGAGGCTACCTCGCCCGTAATCCATTAAAGCCTACTTTTGCATTAAGATCCCGACAAATTTATGGAGCAATTGAAAACTCTAGTGGTGGAGAATTAGAAAAATATGTTAGTGAGCCAACTTCGGCATCAGGACTGACGCTAATCGGACCATCGGGCATGGGAAAATCGACTAACCTACAGAAGATACTTTCACTTTACGATCGAGTTATTTTTCATCCTCAACTGAATACACATCAAATAGTATGGTTAAAAGTTGATTGTCCTCATGCAGGTTCTTTGAAGGGATTGTGTACTGATATATTTATGGCAATAGATAAATTATTGGGTACAACTTATCACACGAAATTCAGTTCTCGTAATCATACAGAAGATTTAATGTTGGCTCAAGTTGCACAGCTTGCCCACACTCATTTTTTGGGATTGTTAGTCATTGATGAAATGCAAAATTTGGTAAATGCACGCAGAGGTAAGGATGACTTACTGAATTTCCTCGTTAAAATGGATAATATCATCGGTGTGCCAGTTATTAAAGTTGGCACAAATGAGGCATTGCCAATTCTTCAGGGTAACTTTCGTAATGCCAGGAGAGGGACAGGCGAAGGTAGTATTATTTGGGATCGAATGCAGAAAAATGATGATGATTGGCAATTATTTGTTGAGAATTTGTGGGAGTATCAATGGACGAGAAAAAAGGTGGCGTTATCACCAGAACTAGCAGAAGCTTTCTACGATGAATCTCAAGGTATTATTGATGTCGCCATCAAGCTTTTTAGAATGGTTCAATGCCGGAGTATTGCGTTGGAGGGTGATGAAGCCATAACAGTAGAGTTGATTAGACAAGTTGCCAAAGATGGATTGTATTTACTGAAGCCAATGCTAGCCGCCATTCGGAATAACGATGAGCGAGAAATGCTAAGGTATAAGGACATCGCGCCACTAAATATACTGGCATACGAGCAGCAATGTCTCAGCAAGCTCAACGAATTGACACTGCGAAAAAATAAACTAGATCGGGATAAAAAGATTGATTCTAATTTATTAAGAGCGACGATTGCAGAATTACTAGATTTAGATGTCTCTCCTCATGTAGCAAAAGAATGTGCAGAACAAGTAATAACTGACAATAAATCTGAGCTAAACATCGCTAATTTGGTTGCACTGGCTTACAAACTATCTTTGACAGGATCTACTCGACAGACTTCAATACTAGCCAAATCAAAGTCTCAAGTGAAGACGAAAAAGACAGAACCTGCTTATCAAAAAAATGATCTACGCCAGACCGTTTCAAAAGCGATCGAGAACAACACATCTGCTTATGAAGATATCAAATCGGTAGGATTGATTTGCGATCCAGTTGCTGAGTACATCAGCTAAGGTATCTATGTGTGCCCTTGGTTCTTTTCCTCGTTTATACCCTGATGAACTCTTATACAGTGGGCTGGCTAGATACCATATTCGCAGTGGTAATCAGAAATTTCGGCAGACCGATTTAGATCTATTTGGCTACTCTTCTCAGCAAGCTTGTCGCGTCACGCTGACTAATAACTTAAAGGGTTTAGTCAAACAAATAGCTCATATCTCAGACTATAGAGTGAGATGGCTGATGGAGAATCATACCCTGTATCCTTTTTACGCTGCCTTTCTAAGCCCGATCGAAATAAGAAAATTAGAGTCGGCAACGATCGAGAAACGCAGTGGCTCGATACTGGAGCAAGCTAGAGTTGATTTGGACAGCACTAGCGATCGCCGAAAGCACTTAAAATTCTGCCCTCTGTGTTTAACAGCGGAAATTGAACAATACGGAGAACCATACTGGCATCGCCTTCATCAGATTCCAGGATCGATCATCTGCACCCAACATCGGATTTTGCTGCTCGACAGTAGTGTCCCGACAGAGAGTCTTGGTGTTCACTATCATGCCGCTAGTTATGAAAATTGTATTGTCGATCTGGAGCAGTCAGAGCTTTCGCCAGATAATCTCAAATATCTACTTGAGATAGCAACCGATCTAGTCTGGCTAGTAGATACGAGAATTGATTTTCGTGGGATGAGGTGGTTGCGAGATCGATATATTGCTGAATTGTGCAAACGAGGATTAGTTGAAAAACTAGTCAGGGGAGAGTTTAAATTTGATGAATGGGAGCTTTTCCAATCTTTCCGTGATTTTTATGGTGAGGAAGCCTTGAACTGGATCGAGCCTCGTTTTGTAGACACTGAGGGTAAGTATCTCATTCATTGCTTGTTCGCCGGAGATTTAGATCCAAAGATCGATCGAGTAGCGCATGTTTTAATCATCAGATACCTTTTTGGCTCAATTACTGATTTTGTGGTGTCACATTAATTAATGTTCAGAAACAAAAGTAAGTTAGTTTAAGGTGCTTTGACCTGAACATATGGTCTAAAATAGTAATCAAGTACTGATAATGTCAAGCTTAGTAAAATCTCATAAGTATGGCTATCCTCATCGATCGCACTTCAGAAGAGCGAGATTGTTACCGATCCTGTAGTGAGGAGTTCGGTGATTATCTATTTCCGGTTGAGGGGCAATCCATTGGGGTCGATCATGCTCACCCTCTGTATGGTGGTATTTCCGAGATAATCCCAGAATTTCATGAGTCCAACTCGATTGGTATCTTTGGAATTAATGGAAAACTCAGTGGGGCTTATTCTAAACGTTTAAACATCGATGCTGAGTCTGTATTGAAGATTCGGCTACCGTTGGATCTGTCTCGATCGATCTACAAACTTGCCGGAAAAACTCTTCAAATTCACCAAGACAAAATCTATCTCGGCATTCCTGAGTTAGAACTAATTGTGCCGTCTCAAAACCTAGAGGCTCGAATTGTCACCATTAAAGGCTTTTTAGATGCAAGTGCATTAGAGACGGCAGCGCAGAATCATCTAGATCGATTGGAGATTGTCGGTAAAGTTCGGGTTTTAACTCGCCCTGATGGTCAACCGAGATGTCGAACTGTCAGAATTCACAAGAAGAAAGTGGTTGGCTTTGGAGTTAGAGTCGAGGGACTTAGCAGTCAAGATTCACTTATTTTGCAGCAACAAGGTATTGGAGGCAGACGGAAGATGGGTTGTGGCTTATTTACTCCCTAAAGATGGTCAAATTCCACCTAGATATCCGCGATCCAAGTATGACTTTCCTCCATCGTGCAGGAGTAGCGGGTTTATTCGTCCAATTAAAATATCTCGAATATCTTAAACTCCAACCACCTCATGGTCTAAATTGGTCGCTGACCGCACAAGCTATCGAGTTAGACTGGACAGGAAAAGACATAGATGCACTGCAATGGCTATTTTCACAGTCTTTTCAAATCGATAATGATGGGCTGATTTACTTCCCCGCGATCGAGCATTCGCTGGATTTCCGCCAAAGACTAGCTATCCACCGAGGATTACAGAATAGTTTTTTACAGCATACTCAGTTTTTCAAATCTGCTGGCAAGGTCGTCAGGGAAGATGGCGATCGGCAGATAAAATATAGAGCATGTGCTAGCTATGTTCACCAAAGGGCTACAGATTTTCTCTGCGATCTTCAAGGTAATCTCCAGTCTAAGCCGATTAAAATCACGGGCTGGATTTATCCAGGTGCCACCGTTCAACATGAATTAGTAAAAGCAACTACACAATTTTCTGAGGGCGTACCGTACTTTTTAGCGTTGTTGTTTGCTCCACTGGCTTGCACTCATATATCGATTTCGGCCAACTGGCAGCAGCGGAAGATACAAAATGGCATAATTATACCTGAAGTAATCGATCTAGAGAAATGCGATCGACAATTATTCCACTACTGGGCTGACGGTTGGTCTGATGCAGCACTAAAATTCTTACTAAAAACAACTGTGGTTAGTCAGCAGTCTAAAGCTAAGACTCATAGATGCTTGATAATTCCTTTTGGTACAGTTGCTTGGTCGAAACAGCAGCAAACTCGTCTAGCAGCCGAGACGATCGAGATCGACATTCAACGTTTAGAGCTTTATCGGATATTCTGTGCGGAATTGAGACAAGGTGATCCTCTTTGCCAATTTATTGCAGAAAATCTCATTCGAGGAAAACCTTGGTGGTGGGGATTTGCGGATGTTTTTGTCCACAAAGAAGCATATCTGACTATTAAATTTCGTCAAAATCAGCTAAATTGTATGATGAAAAAAACTGAATGGGATACTGAAGCACAAGAACTGTTTGTTCAGGCTTGCCATCAAGGTTTGAGGATAACTTTTGGTAAAATTGGCGGAAAAACAAAAGAGGGTGACTATCCGCAATTCGATCGAAAGGTCATTCAACTAAGATCGAGTTTAGAGCGATGTCACAGTGCAGCAACTTTTCGGGACTTTATCACCTCATTTTGGGGAAATGCTGGAAACATTAAAGTTTTGCAAGAATCTTGGCAAAAACTATTACCGTTGACAACTGGACAAAGTGACTGGAAGATGGCAAAAAGTCTGTTTTTTCTGGCACTGGCTAGCTACAAAGGAGAAGAGAAATTTCCCAACCCTGATAAACCTCCAGCCGAAGATCCATCAACAGCCACTACAGAACCGGAGGTTCGACATGTTTAATCTTTTTGGTAATATTCTGACTGCTTATGGAGTGGCAGCTAATAATCGTGGGGAAAGTGAAGGAAATATTTCCAAGTTACAAAAACTCCTGTGGCACGGAGAAACTCATACGACTGTCTCGGCAGAGGCTATTCGCTGGTCATTGCGATACACTTGGCAACGACAAGGATTGGCAGTAAATCGGGTCTGGAATCCGCTCGTACCAGAGTCCACATGGCAAGATCCTAATTTCGATCCAGACAAATATCTTGATGACGATATTCTGGGCTTTATGCACGCAGAAGCAGCAAAAATAGATGATACCGAAGAAGATCCAGCAGTACCGATAATTCCAGCCAAAGGTCGATCTAAAGGCAAGCCAAAACCTAAAGGTACAGCGGTTAAACGGCGTGGGGCACTTGATGTCACTCCTGCTGTTTCTACTCGACCATTTCACGGTGATATTACTTTTAACGCTAGGAGTGGTGTAAAAGACCGCACATCTTTATATGCTACAGAACGACATGCAACCTATTACCAGTATGGTTTTTGTCTATCACCTGAGTACCTGCGAGACAAATCTCGCACTCTGGATGTTTTGGATGGCTTAGTCGGTATTGATAAGGTTGCTGGAAATCATGGACGATTTTTGTTTGATTTTGCGCCTACGAATATCGTGCTGCGCTGGACTCAAGATTTGAACCCTCGACTTCTATACTGTTTCGAGCAAGATGAGCAAGAGCAGTTATCGTTACCCGATCTAATTTACAGAGTAGAATCTGGGGATATTAATCCAAAAGAACTCTGGATTGGTGGTCAATTATCTCAAGGATTAGAGGGGCTTGGCGCACACCTTTTCCCTGGTAGTTTGTCAGCCGTTAATGCTTTGAAAGAGATAATAACCAGGGATTTGGGACTAGAATCAAAAGTGATTAGCTAATGACAATTAATAAAATTGCTTTGCAAGTAGAAGTCCCGATCGCGTGTTTCCGTGATTCTAGAGCAAGAGAATATATTGCTACTTATCCAGTACCTCCACCCTCAACCGTTTATGGGATGCTATTATCGACGGTTGGCGAGGAGAATAGATTCAAGCATTGTGGTGTGAAATTGGCGATCGCAATGCTATCAGAAACTGCCAAATCCAGAGTAATTAGGAAAGTCCGCAGGTTTAAAGTTGGAGATATTCATTCATCGAAGAACTCTAAACCAGATTACCAAGAGTTGTTGACAGGAATTAAATTTGTGGTCTGGATCGATGCAACAGCAGATAAATCTATCTCTAACCTGTCTGAACGACTTCACAAAGCAATGACCGATTCGAGTTCGGTCGTCAGATTCGGAAACATTTGTTTGGGTGAGAGTCGTGACTTAGTAAACTCGATCGACATACTCACTGAGAATAGTCAGCAAGGATCGCTAAAATGGATTGTCCAAGATGAATATGGGGAAATAACACTCCCATATTGGGTAGATCGATCAGGATCTGAGCGCACTCGTTGGTTGCGGTATACATTGATAAAATCTGTTGATTGGGAACCACCAGCACTTTCTTGGACACAGATTCAGACTGACTAAAAATACAAGTATCTATGCCTGTGAGAGTTAAAATTTGTGAAAAATCACTTATATCCTTGTCTGGATAAGGCTTGCAGGGTTTTAGATTCAGTGTAAGGTGCTTGCAAATCGTTTAAATCCAGTCGGCAAGAAACTTATAGCAATTATCATCAGACTAATTTTAGTGAATTTTTGAGAATAGATGGTTCGATCGTCGGAGGTGCTTGTAAAGTTAGGAACGAAGCGTTGCTAGTTAGATGTTCTATCGACTGCCCTGCTTCATAATGAAATGCCGATAGGCGTTGATCACAACTTTACTGACAATGAGAAGGCAATTTTTCTCGGACTGCTTCATAATGAAATGCCGATAGGCGTTGATCACATTGCACCAGCCGGATCGTGGTCTTTGGAGGAGAATGCTGCTTCACAATGAAATGCCGATAGGCGTTGATCACCCGCGAAAATCTGGCAAAAACAGTTAGCTCTCGTCTGCTTCACAATGAAATGCCGATAGGCGTTGATCACGGATTATGCTCCGAAGGGTATCTGAAAATGGCTACGCTGCTTAACAATGAAATGCCGATAGGTGCTGATCACGCGAGAGTCTGTCGGTGAAGAGAAGGCAATCTGCTTCACAATGAAATGCCAATAGGCGTTGCTTCTACCCAGTCATCTCTATTCCTCTATCCCACAAATCTTGCCACTTGTAGTTGATGCTGCTTACCCCAAAATCAGCTTCTTTCGCAAAAGGTCTATTGACATACCTGACCTGACACTCATACTTGTCTCCCATTTCTTCGGGTACGAGTGGTGATACTCGCACTAAGGCGAGAAAATAACGATCGGGTTTGTTCAGAGCGGCTAAAACCTCGTTCTTAGTAACCGTAACTGTGTCCGCACCAGCTATTCGTCCTTTGACTTCAATCAGTCGGAGTTCGCCTGTCTCAGTTATTAACGATTCGATATCCCAACCGCATTTCTGGGCACTAACATCTTTTGGTTCGTAGCCTAGAGCTTTTTCTAGTGTCATGACTGCTGACATGGCTGCTAATTCGACTCTTTTGGTTTCACGAGCAAATAGAGTAGGCGTTGTTAATGTGTCACCTTGTAACTTTAGCAATAAGCCGATCGGGATGACTAATGCACCACCAACGACAATCGGTGGGAGTGGGGAGAGTTTGCGCTCTTGTTCTAGATCTGCCAGTCTTTTTTGCATTCTGTCTGCTAAGTCATCGGCTCTAGCTCTGGCTTTGGCTGAGTTGAGTTTGGCATTGACTTTGCCTTGGACTTCGCGATCGTGTAATTCGATCGCGCGACAATCCCAGTAGTTGATTTCCTTGGTGAGCCGATCTTTGACTGCTACGAGGGTTTTGTCGATTAGTTCTTCCTTGCGCTGTCTCAATTCTTGGAGATGAGGCGAGACTAAATTGGCGATCGCGTAACTGGTAGCTCGATCTTCGAGATCTTGTCGTAGTCCGAGATCTTTGACGATCGGGGCGATGAGTTGTTGTTCTTGTGCAGTGAGCGGACGATAATCGAGATACGGCGCATAACCAGCACTGTAAGCGTTACCCGTCTCATCAATTTCTACATATTGCATCCGGCGGGAAACCACTCGTTGTCGCCCGTCTGGGGTGGTACGGGCATCTTGAATGGAATGATCCAGATACACAAGCGATCGAACGGTTTCTTCGGTGTCGTTAGGATCGACGAGAATGGCACCTTGTTTGAGTAAATCTCGGTATTTCTCTAAGATTAAATCTAACGTAGCATCTAATAATGGATGTCCAGGACAGACGAATGTAGCTATGGGTTTACCTGACAGAGAAATCGCTTCTTTTTCAAAACAGATGCGTTCGTAACGGGGTAAAAGTGGTGTACCAATACCACACTGTCTGTCTCGCTGGCGGATACTTGATGGAACGTGGGTGATTTCGTAGCGGTTGGATTCCCGTTGGCGAATCGTTCCACCTAAGTGCCCAAATGCCTCTAGGAAGAAGGATGCAATGAAATGGGGCTGGAGTTTACGGGCTTGCGCTCGTTCCATGTCAGCGCGGATTTTTAGTACCTTGGAGGCATCGATCGCATCCCGCGCCAGTACCCGTTCTTCTAGCAGTTGTTGGAGTCGGTGGCGATCTAATTTGTCTGCTACCACTCGATCGAGTCTGGCTTTTACTTCTGGCTCTTCACCGTACCGAATTGCTTCGATTAATAACTCTCGCAATTCCTTACCCGCGATCGCTTTGCCCAAGACATCAAATACTTGACCGCCGAGAGCCTTCTGTTCGGCTTCTAGCTTGATTAATAGCGATCGATAGACATCCCCTTCCCTTGTCTCATCTGCGACTAAATTCCACAGGTGACAGACTTCCGTTTGTCCGATTCGGTGAATCCGTCCGAATCTTTGCTCTAGACGATTGGGATTCCACGGTAGGTCATAATTTACCATTAGGTGTGCCCGTTGGAGGTTAATCCCTTCTCCAGCGGCATCTGTAGCCACTAATACCTGAACGGTGACATCTTGTTTAAAACCAGCTTCCGCTTTTTTGCGATCCTCTCGCCCCATTGCGCCGTGGATAGTTACGACTGCATCGGGATTACCCAGCAAATTACCAATCCGTTCGACTAAATAGTTGAGCGTATCCCGCTGCTCGGTAAAGATTACTAATTTGCGACGGTATCCACCAGCATCAAACATTTCTGCTTGATTTTGCAATAGGCTGGAGAGTTCTTCCCATTTACGATCGGTACCACTGCGGCGAACTTTGAGAGCTAGTTTTTCTAGTTCTTCAAGTAGCATGATTTCAGTTTTCAGTTCGGCAATAGTTCGAGCTGCGGTTGCCAGATCGACTACTTCTGATTCGGTTTGTTCTCGTTCTTCACTAGCGATATCCTCAAAGTCATCATCGATATCTTCTAGATCGAGCGATGGATAAAACTCTAACTCTAAATTATGCCCACGCTTGAGTATTTCTTCTTCTCGCAACCGTTTTTGGAGTCGTTCTTTCCGGCGACGGAGAGATTGATAGATCGCTTCAGGCGAAGACGCTAATCGGCGTTGGAGGATCGTCAGAGCAAATCCTACCGTACCTTTTCTACCTTCGCTGGTGAGTGTTTCGGCACGGTTAAATTCTTCTCGCACATACTCTGTCACCTTCCGGTAGAGTTGCGCTTCCAGATCTGATAGTGGATAAGCGACAGTATGCGATCGACGTTCGGGGAATAGTGGTTTACCATCGAACTTCAATAGGTCTTCTTTTACTAGCCGCCGCATCAGATCGCTGGTATCAGCAACGTGAACCCCGTCTCGAAACCGACCTTCAAATCGATCGCCATCTAATAATGCTAGGAACAGTTGAAAATCTTCTTCTTTGCCATTATGTGGGGTCGCAGTCATCAACAAAAAGTTACGAGTCTGGCTGGATAATAATTTACCTAGTTTGTAGCGTTTAGTTTCCTTAATCTCGCCATTAAAGAAAGAAGCCGACATTTTATGCGCTTCATCGCAGATAACTAGATCCCAATCAGTCTGTTTTAGTTTCTCCTGAAGGTCATCATTGCGACTGAGTTTATCTAGTCTGGCAATTACAAGCGGCATTTCATCGAAGGGATTACCAGTTCGGGCGGATTCGATTCTGTCGTTACTTAAAATCTCAAAGTTGAGATGAAATTTTTGATATAGTTCTTCTTGCCATTGAACCGCTAAACTACCAGGACAAACAATCAAACATCGTTGTAGATCGCCTCTGATTAGTAGTTCTCGAATCAGTAATCCTGCCATAATGGTTTTACCTGCACCTGGATCGTCTGCAAGCAAAAACCTCAACGGTTGACGAGTCAGCATTTCCCCATAGACAGCGGTAATTTGGTGGGGGAGCGGATCTACTAGGGAGGTATGAACTGCCAATAATGGATCGAATAAATGGGCTAACCTAATCCGTTGGGCTTCCGATACCAGTCGTAGTAAGCCACCATCCCCATCAAAACTCCACGGTAAACCCTCGGTAACGATATTAATGGTATTTTCATCATCTCGCAGTTTCAGAGTGACGTGGGGATGACCTTGATGGTCTTTATAGGTTAATTCCACCACGTCGCTACCGTGCCATTTCACATCGATGATGGTGACGTTTTGGTTGGGTAAAATACCGCTAACGATCGCACTGCGGGTCAAATCTTCCAGTCTGGTCATAATAACTACTCTTGCTCGAAGGATTTAGTGATGAATTTGAGCGTATTGCAGTTTTCGAGGACGGTTCGCACAACATCATCGGTTGCACCACTGGGTAAATCCGCGTGAATTTCTAGAGTAATTTTGACTGTTGTATCGCTGAGTTTGGTGAGGTGTTGAATTACAGCATCAGCAATTGTTGGTACATCCCGATTGATTCTTTCGGCGGCTAGTTCGACAGTGCCATAGAATCGTTTGGGGAGGATTTTGATCTGTTCAATCGATACTTTCTCGCCCGATCGATAACCACCACTATTCTCTCGATCTTCAGTTGCCGTAAGGCTGTTTGGCAGTGGAGCGGTATATTGAGGATTTATCGTTGCATCAGATATTTCGTCAGATTGAAGTTGTACGATCGCAATCTCTGGTTTGACAATCAAACATTGAGAATCGATCTGAATTTGAATATCGCCCTTTCCAGCTTTTAGCCCTAAATATTTCTGTTTAGTTTCATCCCATCCGGTAGCGTAGGCATAGTTTTCCTGCCATAAGATATTGATTACGCCAGCTTGAATAGTTTGACGCAAAACTTCACTATTTTTGAGTCGGGGTAGGTAGGTATATGTTGATAAATAATCCCACAGTTGTTTGAGATTAATATGGTTGGTATCTTTCCATAGATAAGGATCGAGGGCGGTGAGTCGGAGGTTACTGGGCGCGTAGTTGGTAATTAGGCGTTCTTCATGGATGAGTTTACGACTGGCTCTGACGATCGGGGATTCATTTCCTTGTAGCCGCACTGCTTCCCATTCGATCGCACCTTGAGGATTTGGTTGTTCGGGTACGAGCATCCATTGGTATGCTTCTCTGATAAGGTTATCAACTTCTTTGTGAAACCTGTCACGATTACCGATCGCTTGATTGCTTTGAGATACGTCTAGATTTAGCGTTTCTTTGTCACGGACGATCGATTCCCATGCCAAATATTCGGCGACAGACTTTTCTAATGGTGGGAGTTGCGGTAAGGCGGGCGCGAGGAAAATTAATAGGTTTTTGTAATAGCGGGGACTGGTACCGCGTTTGGTGAGGAGTTCATTAACTGTAGTTAGTGCGAGACTATCATCGGATCTATTGATATGAGATCGATCGGGATGGAGGATGACTAATTTGACACCTGTAGAATTATCATCGGGAATATCAGCACCAGATTGAGGGGCGATATGGATGCTGGCAAATTCTCCCCGTTCTTTATCCTGTTTGAGCCGTTTGATGATTTCTGCCCAAATATCTTCTTTATCTTCGAGGATCTGACTAGCCCGATCGAGTGCTTGACGAGTAACATTCTGTTGAGTGGAAATCCAGTAGCGATTACTGGTATCCGTGTAGAGGTAGGTTGCTTTTTCCCGCAGTCGCCGCAGCGCATCGCCAAATACAGCCACAGGTTCCCCTGGTTGAACGCAGCCGAGTTTGATCCGTTTATCTTCGATACCGCGATTACTCGATCGAAAGTTGGGTGCAGAGCCAAGATAGATCGTTCGAGCGACGCGGCGGGTAGCCGAATAACGTCCCAGATTGGGCTGTTCGCGATCGAGTTGGACGGGTACAGAATTGGCACCATCGACATCTTTTTCTAAAATCGGTATCCAATTATCATCGAGGTACCGAGTCAGTTCTGACTGAGTTTGAGCGTCATCGATCGCAATACTCGCAGGCATAATTAGCAAGTTACGATCGTCCCGTTCCCATAGGGTATGAATCACCTTTGCCATCAGTCGGAGTACGCCGCGAGTCCGCTGGAATTTGTCCAAACTCGACCAGTCAGAATATAACCTGTCAAATAGTTCGGGATGGATCGGATAAGCTTGAGTTAACCGATTTTTGTAACTGACTTCCGCACATTCACTGGGAAATTCAGTCTTTTGAGCGACGTACATATCGAAATAACTGCGTACCACCGCATCCCGCATCACGTAGTTATTACCATCAAGGGGCTGGAATAGGCGACGACGGACGATTTCAAAGCTTTCCTCCGCCGATGCAGGTCGCCAGGGCGATTCTACCCGTCCGATCGCGTTTTTAATCCGTGCAGTGGCTTCTTGCCCCCGTTCGCCGCCAATCTCGATGTCTGAAGCGGGAATACTGACTACTAGTAACGTGCGATCGGCATTTTTGGCAGATTCGCTCAGGGTTTGAGCAAAGGTAATGTGCGTATCGAACGAGCCGCCAGGGAGATCGTTATCGCCATGCAATTGCCGCGCATAAGCCACCCATTCATCCACCAGAATTAAACAAGGCGCATATCGATCGAATACATCCTTGAGCGTATCACCAGGGTTGGTACCAGTTTTATCTGCTTGAGCAATCATCGCATAGCCGTCTTTCCCACCCAACTGCCAAGCGATTTCGCCCCAGAGGGTATTAACTACCGTTCCATCTGTTTTAGTTGTCGGCTGTCCAGGGGAAATTTTATTACCAACCAAGACGACAGTATTCACATCCTTCGGTGTTTCCGTCACTCCCGCCGCTGCGAATACCGACTCCATCCCTGGTAACTGCGCTGCGGGAATGCCCATACACAGATGATACAGAGCCAGCATCGCGTGAGTTTTACCACCACCAAAGTTAGTTTGGAGTTCGATGACAGGATCGCCACCGCGACTGCTCAAACGGGTTAGAGCATTGGTTAATAGCTGTTGTAATCCCGCAGTCAGATAGGTACGCTGAAAGAACTCTGTTGGAAGTCGATATTCATCCGAACCTCGATCGAGAAATACTTCCCACAAATCGGCGGCAAATTCAGCCTGTTGATAACGCCCACTAGCGACATCTTGATGCGGCGTGACAATTTCCCGCCACGGCTTCAAACCTGCCTGGGGTGTACCCACCATCGAGCTACTCGCCACCTTCTTTACTTCCCGTCGAGCGCGTTCGTCATACTGAATTCTCAACAGATCTTGTTTGGAAACCTCCACCGCTTGCGCTTCTGGTGCCGAAATAGCTGACAGCAGCCGCGCCATACTATCCAGGGCGCGGTAGGTATCATCCGATGAAAAAGGTTTGGTATGTGCCCAATCATTCCGAACCGTGCGAAGTTCACTCACGATCGATCTTTCCGTTCTGCCTAACGTTGTTTTAAATACTTCATTCCACTGTTCCCACATCACAATTAGCAGCGCAGATACATCATCTTGCAGTACCTCGGCGATTTGTTTCCGCGCCACATAACTATCGGGTAAGCAGCCGTTAACCACAGTCAACCAACGTTCTCCGTGAACGCTTTTCATCTCTCGTTCGACGAATGGATAAAGTCCTTCTTTGAGTAGTTGCAATGCCTTTGCGATCCGGTCTTGGTTACTAATTGACATTTTGAATACTAGGTAATGGGTAATAGGTAATGGGTAATAGAAGTAATGGGTAATGGGTAATGGGTAATGGGTTTTCTTCTTCCCTATTACTCATTACCTATTACCTAAAAAGCCTTAGCTTACTTCGGATCTTTGAGACGCTTTATGATTGATGTTAGTATTTTGATGATTGATATTATTTCTTCTTGCATTAATGAGAACTCATGTTCGCTTACTAGCTCGGATTTAATCATAATTTTAATCCAGTATTTTGTTTCAGAAGCCTCTTTTAGTGCGATCGAATATTTTGAGATAAAATCGTTTCTGGATTGGGCGTAGACAGCTTCAGCACAATTAGCACCAATAGATGTACCGCTTCTGAGAAACTGTTTAGCGAGTACTTTACCTGCATCATCAAATCGTCTCTTACAAAGAATCGAGTATGCTTTAATAACTCGAATTGCAAAATCCTCAGATTTCTGCTGAATCCCAGAACTTTCCATAATTCACCCATTACCCATTACCCATTACCCATTACCTAATTCAGATCTAGTTCCTGTTGATTGAGATCTAGCGGTTTAACTTCCAGCGACAATCGCGAAATCTCCGACCAAGAACTGACCAAGCTGTTATACGCGATCGCTTCCGTCGTCCAACCCTTTGCTTCACAAATACTGTAAAGTCGGTAAGCCAAATCCCGCGCGTTTTCAGCCTTATCGCCCAGTTCCATTAATAACGTCGCCGCACCGACTTCTCCCTGTTGTTCTAGCGTCCGAATCAGGTGTTGGGTAGCCTCCCACACCGGAATTCGATCGTCTTCGGCTGGAATCCACTTATCCGGCAATTCCTGGCGTGTCAGCAGCTTCACCTTGCCACCCTTCGCCGCCAGAATCCCCGCAGTCTCTAAACCTTTGATACTGGTGGATTTAGCCCTCGATAGAGTCTCCGCCTCACCATATTCCCCAAATTCATACTGGTGTTGCTCGAACCATGTCAACGCCCAACGGGTATCACCATCAAATTCCCCTTCCTGTTCGTTCAGGAATTCATCCAGCGTTCTGTTAATCAGTTGTAAAGCCGTGCGTACACTCATGGACGACCCATCGGATTCTCGCACCGCTTTGTAACGGGAGAATACGCCCATCCCTGGGCCGATACTCGCCTGTGCCATATCTACAGGTGCCAGATTACCCTGTTGAAGATTCGCGATCGCCAGTGGTAGTTCTTGTTGAAGTTCTTTGAGAAATTGGCGACGGGTAATCGATGTGGCATCTGCTGGACAAGGGCGACAGATCAGGGCGATCGAAGATGCCAAGGCATTGGTACCACTAGCAACCATCCGATTGTTTAATTCTGTCCGCATAGGCAAGGTACCAGTAATAGTAAAACCCGCTCTAATCAATCCTTCTAGCATGGTTTCCCAGCCGCTAGAATCAGTCACCGCACCATCTTTGGTAATCTCGGTTTCTTGTTGTTTAAAGGCGTAGTAAACCGTCAGCGGATAACCATCATGCGCCATTTCTCGCATCCGTTGAAAGGTTTTGTATAGTCCCGCCTCAAAAAAGTCTTTGGCTTTCTGTTTGCTGCCACCAAATCGATGCGGTGTCGCTACTAATTCTTGAGTTTTGGGGACGACTAATGTATCGAACAGATCGGGATATACCGAACCGATCGATCGACGCAGCCAAACGTAGAAAAAATCTGACAAATCGGCATAACCAATGTTGTCATAGTAAGGTGGATCTGTAGATACAACAATCGAGTTACCATAGAGATCTGAAGTGGTCGCATCTATTTGTTTGACATATCCTTTCGCATTGCAGGATGAGTTATCAACAACAGCAGCTACCCAATTTATAGCACCATTAAAATTACCAGTAGAGCTACCTAAGGGATTAGCTTCTGCGAAATCCCAAGCCATTGGAATAGCTTGTTTTGTGAATAAATGCCCAATAGTCTCTCGACTAATATGCCAGGTACAAATATTATTCCAATAATCAGAACCTTTATCGACAGCAAATGCCAAATAAGTCGCTACAGCATCAGCATAAGCAGTCGCACCCATTCCGTCATCATTGAGAGGTAAATTATCATCCACCATTCCCGCCGCCACAGCATCCGCCATGATTTTGGTTCTAGCTTCCCCTACCAAATCAGAAAAAGTAGTCAGCGCAACCAGTTGGCGAGGAGTGAATAGATCGCCGAAGTTATTTAACCCATACAATGGAGTGAACATCGATCTACGATCTTCACTAATCGGAGTATTCGGGTACCAAGTTGGTTTCGCACTTTTGGCAATCGCTTCATGTTCTGCTGTCGGTGATAAATAAAGTCTCCCTTTATTCCCCTCAGCCACAATCGCCATTAATTGAGCATCCATCCTTCCCGCTATGCCTTCAGCCTTGATATGTTTATCATTTACTGGCTGTTCGCAAGCTAGACAAATAAAGTTAGCACCGCGCCCATTTTTCGGCGATTTTGGTGGTATACCCGTACCCCTTTTAACCTCAAACTTAATCTCTGGCGGAGTCAGACTGTTATCGATAATCGGCTCTACCCATGCTTCCTTACCCTTCTTCGTCGATAGCTCAAACGACTTCACCAACGGCATCTGACACCCACAAGCTGGATTCGGACACTTAACAGTCCTCGCCCACAACCACGCAATCACCGTCGCCTCCCCACCCGTCGCTAACTCCACCTGCGGATACAAATGCCCAATCCGCTTCTGCGCCTGATCCCGCATCCACAGCCCATAATACCGAACATCCGCAGCCAAACCCTGCGCCCCAAAATATTGTCCACCCAACTGCAAACTCAGCGTAGCTGCGGCTTGCTTCTTCCCTTTACCCTTCCTCGGTGTCTCTCCATCAATAGCAGCCACCACCGGATGAACCGGAGCCAGATTTTTGAACTTAGGCGGAATCTCAATCAACGCCTTCGTAATCAACACCGCCACCGGATTGAGATCGCTCCCATGCGCCTCCAAACCCAATCGCTGCGCCTCCAACGGTATCGAACCGCCCCCGCAGAAGGGGTCATAAATCTTTGGAGCATTTTTTTCTAAATACTTGCGGACATCTTCCGGCTTAGTCGGTGGTTCATCACCATTATTCCATGCTAGCGATCGAGCAATTTCCTTCTGTGCTGCCTCAATTATCCGACTATCTTTAATATCATCCCAAGACACCAATCCCCGCACCGATGTCGATGACTCATTCTCAAACTTACCAATAATATCGTGCAATCTTTGGCGTTCTTTATCCTGTAATTCCTTCGTCGGGAATTTCTCAACCCACTCACTCGGATCGTCCACCAACGACGCAAACAATACCGCCCGACAAGCTGCTAAAGGTCGTCTCGCCCACCACAGGTGTAATGTACTAGGATGCCCATGTCGAATCGATTTTTCACGAGCAGACTCAGCATTAATCGCCTCCAATGGAACCGAGACTTCAATCAGCTTCTTACGGTACATAACATGGTAAAAATAGCTCTACTATAGCTAGCTTACCCACGGTTACAGTTAATAACGACAGTCTAAAATAAAGATATTTGTTAATACTTGAAATCGAGATTCTACCATTGTCTGATTCAACAATGAATGCTAATTTTACGGAACTATTAAATTATCATTGAACATATCAATTGTTGATAAGTCCGCATATTTTCTCGATCGATTAACTTTTCCGATACAGCGGCGAACGTTTGTATTAGATCTGAGGATAATCGATCGACCTCATAACTTGTATTGCGATCGACAGACATATCGATCCACCTCGATCTATTTATCAGATCGAGGGTTTTTTTGCGGCACTGGAAACTCCTGTATCGGAATTTCTCCCTTCGCCTTTGCCTCCTTCAGCGATGACTCCAGCAAAAAAGCTGCCAAATTAGCTAGAGAGCGTCCTTGATTATCTGCCCATTGCTCCAATTCTTCCACCACCGAATCTGGCAAGGTGACGTTGATCCGTTTACTCACAGACTCATCAATCCCCGTATTTACTGCTTGCACCATAGTAATCCCCTGCATCCTTAAAGTTACTAGTTACATCTAATTATCACATTTCTGCACCTAATACGGTGTTAATTAGTGCTAATATTTTGAGTAGGACATTTTAACTGGATTTTCAGCATCACAGAGATCGATCGTTCGCGCTGGTATTGCGATCTAAATTAAACCACCAGAAGCCCTTAAACGTGTCTGTCGATTCATCTCTCCCGCAATATGGAACTAATCTCGACCTTCGATATCAACAAAGAAGCCCTGCTGGATCTACTGCGTGGTATCCAACAGGGTAAAGTTCAACTACCAGACTTCCAACGAGATTTTGTCTGGAATGCCGAACGGATATCTCGGCTTCTTTGCAGTATCTCACTCGCCTATCCTATTGGCGCAATCACCACTTTCCAACTCAGCCATTCTCAACTTCGCTTCAAACCTCGCTCGTTAGCCGGAATTAATACCGAACCAGCTACTATTCCCAGCTTACTCATTCTCGATGGACAACAACGCCTGACGAGCCTCTATCAAGCTCTCCTTTCCCAACAACCCGTTACTACCAAAAATCGGAGTGGCCAAAAACTCGATCGCCGTTGGTACTATATCGATATTCAAAAAGCCTTGAGTTTTCCTAGTATCGATCGAGCCGAAGCCATCGTCTCCCTCACTGAAAATCGCATCCTGCGGGAATATGGAAACGTTGTACTGGATTTATCAACACCAGATCGAGAGTTTGCCGCAGATATTTTTCCCTTGGCACAGATTTTCAACTATTCAAATTGGCGCAGCCAGTACAGCCGCTTTTGGGACTACAAACCTGCCAAGCTAGAAATGCTCGATGAGTTTGAAAGTCGGGTAATCAAGAACTTCGAGCATTATCAGCTACCGATGATTCAATTGCGATCAGAATTATCCAAAGAAGCAGTCTGTCAGGTGTTTGAAGACACTAATTCTTCAAATAAACCGCTAAATCTATTTGACTTAATTACAGCAAGTTTTGCAGCGGATAACTTCTCCCTGCGAGAAGATTGGGAAGAAAGAGAACTTCGCTTTCAACAGCAACCCTTACTCAAGGATGTCAAAGGTGGTGATTTTCTCCAAGCCGTGTGCCTAATTAGTACTTATTTTCGCCGTTCGCGTTACCTCCAAGCAACATCCCATCAAGCGAGGGAGCAATTACCAGGAGTTGGTTGTACCGGACGCGAAATCCTGAACTTAACCTATACGGAATATCAACACTGGGCTGATGCAGTTGCCGTGGGATTTGAAGATGTCGCTCGATTGTTGCATGGGCACAAAATGTTCGAGGCAGCAGATTTACCCTATCCAATGCAATTAGTGACTCTGGCGGCAATCTGTACGGTACTAAAAGAGCGAGTTGCGGCTGATAAAGTCCGCAGTCAATTGATGCAATGGTTTTGGTGTGGTGCTTTGTGCGAGTCTTTTTCAGGTTCGCCAACAGGCAGAGCCGCACGGGACTTAATTGAAACGATCGACTGGATCGATGGCGGCAGCGAACCGATGACGATTCAACAAGCTGTATTTGACGAATCTTGGCTATTAACTTTACGGAATCGACGGGGCGCAATTTTTAAAGCCGTGGCTGCTCTACTCAGAAATGAGGGAGTGCTGGACTTTATTACAGGAGAAAAGATTACCGATACGAAATACTTTGAAGACAAAGTTGATGTCCATCATATTTTCCCCAGAGCATGGTGCGATCGATCAGAGATCGAAAGCAAACGATACAACTGTTTTGTCAACAAAACTCCACTCTCGATCCGAACCAATCGAGTGCTGGGAAGTATGGCTCCCAGTAAGTATTTACAGAAAGTAGAGGAGATGGGGACTTCGCGAGAGCGGTTGGATCTGATCTTGCGCTCTCATTTAATCGATCCCGATTGCCTCCGCAATGATGACTTTGAGGGCTGCTTCCATCTACGTCAACAGGCTTTGATGACGATGATTTACAAAGCAATGGGCAAGTCTCGTTGATGTAGCTTCTTCCGACTGGTTTCAAGTGATAAACATTCTGGTATCCCCTGAGCTAAATAACCACAACAGGTAAGTCCTAATTTTATGCTGGGCTTTTTCCCTACACCTTACCCTGACGAATTGCTCTATAGCATCATTGCTCGTTACCATATTCGCAGCGGTAATATCAGCCCCAAAATCACGCTGCAAGAATTATTCGGCTCTACTACTACCATTGCTACTCCAGATCTTCCATCAAGCCTCAAGTATTTAAGCACGCAGCTCCAGCACCTCTTTCCAAACTCTGTCACCGATTTAATCGATCGATACACCCTTTATCCCTTTTATCGACCATTTCTGCCACCACAACGCGATCGACTGATTCAAAAGTCGATGAGATCCAGCATCGGTCAGAATATTCATACCAGAGCCGGAATCATGGCAAGTGCGATCGCTACGCCCAGATATTTCCGCTTTTGCCCACAATGCAACGCCGAAGACCTCGATCGATATGGGGAGATCTATTGGCATCGGCTCCATCAAATCACAGGGGTGTTTATTTGCCCCGAACATTCTACTCTGCTCCAAAACAGCACCATCTCCTTCCAAGGACTCAATCGTCATGAATACTATGCTGCGAGTAGCGATAACTGTGTCATAGTCGAGCCATGCGACACATACAGCGATAGAACGAAACAACAACTTCAAACTCTATCAGCAGATATTTGGTGGCTACTCAACCGTAATTTAACCGCTCATTCACCCGAATACTTTCAGCAACAATATCGATCGCTATTAATCGATCGAGAATATGCCAATAGTAATGGGCGCGTTCGCCGCGTTCGACTCGATCGAGATTTTCGATTATTTTACGATCGGGAGATGCTAGCGTTACTTGACTCCAGCTTGGCAGAGAACAGCGAGGCTCATTGGTTGTTCGATTTACTCTGCAAGCATCGCAAGTCCTTTCATCCAATCCGACACCTATTATTAATTCGATTCCTGACTGATTCAGTAGATCAATTCTTTACTACCAAGTATCAATATCAGCCGTTTGGGAAAGCACCTTGGATCTGTCTCAACCCTGTCGCAAATCACTACCGACAGCCAGTGATTATCGATTTGAATGTTTCCCACTGTTTGGAAAATAAGCGACCGCTAGGGGTGTTTTCCTGTGATTGTGGGATGATTTACTGTCGGACTGGCCCTGATGAAAGTGAGGAGGATCTGTATAAAATCGGTAAGATTATTGAGTTTGGCGAACTGTGGCAGCAAAGACTACGAGAACTGGTCGAACAGCAAAAATTGGGATTGAGAGCGATTGCCAAGGAACTCAAAGTAGACACTAGAACAGTGAAGCGGTATGTGTCTAATCTCAAACTTGAGAGTCATTGGGAGAAAAGAGCGGTACAGCCGATCGCTGAAAACACTTCTATGGATAACATTCAATCAGTGGATCGATCGCTAATCCCCGCACCACAGCAAGAGGATTGGACTAACCTGCAACTGCAATATCCTGAAGCAACGAAAACCGAGCTACGGAAACTTTCGCCAGCGACTTATGCTTGGCTCTATCGTCACGATCGAGATTGGCTCAAAGGTAATTCTCCAGCATTGCAACAACCTACAGCGACTAATGAGCGAGTGGATTGGCTCAAGCGAGATCTCGAAGTACTCGATCGAGTTAAGTTAGGTGTTGCTGCGATGCTCAAGGCAGAAAAACCGCAGCGGTTGACGATAAGTGGGATTGGTAAAGCGATCGATCTATTAGCGTTACTGGAGCAACATTTGGATTTGATGCCGATGACTGGAAATTATCTCGCAACGGTTATGGAGTCGATCGAGGATTTCCAGATTCGGCGGATTAGGTGGGCAATGGAGGAATTAGATCGGAGACGGGAACCGATGGTTGCTTGGCGGGTAATGAGATTGGCTGGATTGGGCGGGAATATTAGCGATCGGGTGAGAAAAGCACTAAACGCTGTTTGAAAATCAGATGAATATCAGGAAATCGGTAGATTGGGCGGTAGGTGTGGACATAGTCCTTGAGTGGTTAAGGCTTATCGGAATGGCCGATCCTAGCTCGATCGATCGGTTTGGTAGCTTGTGTCTGGGTGAAAGTAGTCATCTAGTTGACTCGATCGATTTACTTCCAGATGATTATGACAGCGGTAAATTACAATGGCTGGAACGCAATCGGTTTGGGTGGTTTTACCGTATCGGGTTGACCATGTTGGGTCTGAAGGAACTCGTTGGGAGCGTTACAAGCTAATTGAATCCAAACTACCTGCACCGAAGGCAGAACATTGGACGCAGATCGACTCTGCTTAAAAATGCAAGTATAGCAGTCGCCAAGTCCGTTAGGACGTTTTTTAATTAGTCCGCGTAGGCGGACTTTGCATCACAAGCGGCGATTTCAATCGCTGTGTCCTAATAGCCTTGGCGGTTGCTATACCTCTGGATGTGGAGGAAAAGTAAAAGGATAAAAACGCTGAAGTCTTTATCTGACAAGGGATATCTGCCCCAGAGATCGTTCTTAGGTGCTTGCAAAACGCCAAGATCGAGTCAGGTAGACCTTTCCAGACAATAGAAAATCGAGATTTTGATGAAGTTATGCTAATTTACGATCTAAGTGCTGGGGGTGCTTGTAAAATTGGATCTCAGGCCATGGCAGATAAGGGTTTTAGCTGCCGCCCTGCACCATAATGTAATGCCAATAGGCGTTGATCACAAGATTTGGAAACACAATAAAGTCGCGTAATAACTAATAAAGTTGCGTATAATGCCTGTATATGGAGATATCATGTGCAGGTTTTTTATGCCTAGAAGCAAAAGAGGTTGTGTGGAAACACAATAAAGTTGAGAGGGAGCTTTTCTACCCCCTTGTCAGACACCCTCTCAATGGCTATGGGCTATTCTCTTCGCCCATTTTCAATCGCCGAACTATTGACACATCGCGGATTTTTCTCTATCTCTCCTTAGCAGACCAGTATCTCATGGAGAGATCGAGACTGGTGAGCTAGTAGATAAAGAAGTTTGGTGATGGCAGATAGTGACTATGTAACCGTTAGGGGCGATATCGTCTATCTGAATTTCAATGCGATTTATGAACTAAATCTCGATCGATATCTGCCAAACAATTACACCCACTTAAAGCCATTGCCAGATCGAGTTCATCGCTGAGTATCTGGAGAATGTGCCCCACACCTTCTGCTCCCGCAACACTCAGACCCCACAAAATTGGTCGCCCGATCAATACCGCATTAGCTCCCAAAGCTAACGCCTTGAGAATATCTACGCCCCTGCGAATTCCCCCATCAAGCAACACCTCGCACCGTCCGTCTACCGCACTTACGACTTCGGGCAAAGCATTAATAGTACAAACAGACTCATCGAGTTGTCTGCCGCCATGATTAGAAACCACCAAAGCTCTTGCGCCATGCTCGATCGCTCTGACGGCATCATCGCTTCTTAAAATGCCCTTGACAATTATCGGTAAAGTCGAAATCGATGCCAACCAATCAAGATCCGCCCAAGTTATTGCGGGAGATACTTGCTGTTGAAAATAAGCAAATAACCCAGATTCAGCTTGTTTTCCGCCATCTACCGCTAGCTCCAACCCCCTGAAATTGGCTAATTCTAGCTCGGGTGGTAAGGTAAATTGGTTGCGACTATCCCGTTCTCTTTTGCCTAGCAAGGGTGTATCGACAGTCAGGCAGATCGCACAAAAACCAGCCGCTTCAGCTCGTTCTACCAATGCTCTGGTCAACCCTCGATCGCGGTGTACATATAGTTGAAATATTTGACCGACATTAGGATTTAAACCTTGCCGAACCTCTGATACTTCCTCTAAACTTTTAGTCGAGAGAGTACTCAGCATCATCATTACCCCAGCTTGATTGGCTGCCTTAGCAGTTGCCAGCTCGCCATCTGGATGAGCCAAACAATGAAATGCGCTGGGTGCCACTAATATTGGAGATTCGATTTGTTGGCCCAAAATCGTGGTTTGTAGGCTGCGCTGACTAACATCTACCAGAACCCTCGGTCTTAATTTAATCTGTTGGAAAGCATCGACATTATCTTTGAGGGTGGATTCAGCACCAGCCCCGCTAGAATAATAATCCCAAGTCATGGCTGATAATAATTCTTTTGCGCTGGTTTCGTAGTCAAGTAAGTTGATATTAGTCATCGATAAATTCTCCTGAAAAATAGTTTGGAAAAATCTGTTTTGAGCCGATCGAAGAACAATCGGCGATCGATTAATGTTGAATTCTCTACGTGCCGAATAGTCGGGTTTTAAGTCTCAGTCTGCTCTCGATCTGTGGATTGGAGCGGGTACTTACCATCAATCAAAGCACTAACCGTCATATCACCCATCACATTAATCGCGGTGCGACATCGATCGAGAAACCAGTCTACCGTAATTAAAATCGCCACATATTCCGTCGGCAACCCCACCGATGTCAAAACTAGCGTCATCGTCACCAACCCCGCCTCTGGAATCCCCGCAGCCCCAACTGAAGCCACGATCGAAGTCAACACTACCATTAACTGTTGTGCCAAGGTCAGATGTTGACCGATAACTTGAGAGATGAATAACGCACTCATCGCTTCATAAAGGGCCGTTCCGTCGTGGTTGAAATTTCCGCCCACGAGAACACCTAATGAAGCCGAAGACTCCCGCAAGCCGATTTTATTAACCAGACAGTCATAGGTAATCGGCATGGTTGCCGTCGAAGAAGCGGTAGAAAACGCCGAAACTAACGCATCACTGGCACCAATTAGAAACTGTCGGGGCGATACCCAAGTGCCAAATTTTAGCCGGAGCAGATAGTAAATTGTCTGAAGAGCTAGGGCGAGTAGAACGGCAATCACAAACGCACCCAGAGCCTTGAACGGCTCGAAACCTTGAAGGGCGATCGTTTTTGAGACAATTCCAAATACCGCTAGGGGGACTAACTTAATTACCCAATGTAAGATCCGAATCACCGCGTCGAATAATAAACCGATAATCCGCTCGATCGTCAGATAGTCAGTTTGAGATTTAGCGATTTGTTCGCTTTTAATCGCCCGTAAGACCACGCCAAAGGCAAGAGCGACAAAGATTAGAGATATGACGTTATTATCTACCAGCGGTTTAACCACCGAGTCGGGAATCACATCAGAAATTAACGACCAGGGATCGAGCGGTTTGACACTGGGTTTCTCAGTCGGTGTAGCCAGCCCTAAGTTACCCCCACTGCCAGGATGGAGGATATTTGCCACAATTAACCCGACGATAATCGCAATGGTCGTATTACTCATCAATAGAAATACGAGTTTAGAGCCAGATTTACCAGGCAGATCGGCACTAATAAATGTATGCAAAATGGCGAGGAAAATTAATGGCGTTGCCAAGGTTCGTAGTGCCTTGATAATCAGCGTACAGGGGAGAACTAGATGTTCGATTATTCCTTTATCGATAATCGGATGACCCGCACCGAGTAGGATACCGACGATCGTTGCTACAACTAGAGCGGCAACAATTTGTAAATATAGGGGAAGTTTAATCATTGGATCGGGACATATTTGGTGACACATTAGTTTCGCAGATCGGAATTTTGAGACGAGCTTCAACCCTCATTTATTGGTAGTGGGGGATAAAGGGTAAGGGTGAAAAACTGAAGATTGCAGCTCCTTCCCTTGACCAGACTTGCCAGAGTTTAAACCTGGCGTAAGCTGCTCTGGTTAACTTATTGATTATTCACTGGACTTCTTTTCACACTAATTTCGTGGAGATCTCTCATTAAATTGAGATCGTAGGGAAAAGGTGCTTTAATCGGGCGATAGTCTAATGGATGCGGTTTGCCATGACGAATTACCCCATTGATTAACATGCAAGGCTCAGAACCCAGATTAATTGCCGCATGGGGTACCATTCGGGGAATAGTTATCACCTCTGGCTTGGCTTCGCTCAATGAAACGTACTGATACTTGCCATCGTGCAAAATGATGATAATGAAATTACCCCTCACTGCCATTAATTGGTCGGTTTGATACTTGTGGACAAAGAAATCATCGACCGTGTTGGGTGGAACTCCCACTAACATTGTTTCGTGACTCGTTTTGGCATCATAAAAATCTAGCATTCCCGCTTTGATTGATGTGAGGTGATGAATTTCTACGCCTTTGGATAATGACATACTGACTATTTGTAAAACTAAAAATAACTGGTTAAATGCTGTTGCTTTATGCAAATTTTGCAAAATTGACTATTATGTTCGTGATCTAGATTTCCACGATCGATATTTAGCTAAGAGTTGAGGGGTGCTTATCACTCCTTCAGCTCGATCGGTCAATAACAGCCACCTCTACAGGACGGTACTGAGGGAAGTTTCGGTATGTCTAGCCAATCTGACAATTCATGAAATAACCAGTCTCGCTCTGGTGAGGTTAATTTAGTTCCATCTTCTAGATCTAGTTTCTTAGTTCCAATCAAAATATTCAGTTGCGGAGAGCTAGAGAATTTATCACCGTTATTTCCAATGTGATAAGTGATGGGCACAATTTCAACCTTTGAAATATACCGTCGATCTGTAGTAAAAGATGAGCATCTAAATCCACAAAATTCTGAAAACAGCGAAATCTTATGCTCATCAACATGAAGTATCTGCTTTCGTCCCAGCTTGGCAAGAATATCTTGAAGGATAAAGCAAGAACCTATAATGACAGATGGAATCATATACCATAGTGCGCTGAACCAAAATATTGATGCGTAAGCCAAAGGGAGCATAACAAGATACCAGATAATTGCCATCAGTATACTACCGATTGAATCTAGCTGTAAGCCTCGGGGAGGAATAGTGATTTCTAAAACCTCTTTAGTTTTTTCGATCGCTACTTTACTACCTAGAGGCTTGCTAACTGAGATTGACGATCCTCGGCCAATCTCTGACCATCCTTCCAGAGCTGCTAGTGCTGTGAATGCCGACTTTAATCGTGAATCTTTACTGGCCGCAGTCATCCATTTCAGCCAATCAATTAGATGCGGTGTCAGATTAACGCGATCGGCAAAGATAATCTGTAGATTTCGGTGGGGTAATCGACTGGGATGTTGTCCAGTTGCCAGACAGATCATTGTTGCTCCCAGTGCATAGAGATCGGAGGCAGGTGTTGTTTGTCCACCAAATTGTTCGGGAGGCATATAGCCATAAGTGCCGACAACAGTTATGGTGCTGCCTTCTACTGCGGCTGCTGTCTGCACTGAACCAAAATCAACTAAATACACTTGCCCTGCGCTATGACCGCTACGGTCACTGAGTAAAATGTTGCTCGGTTTGATATCTCGATGAATGACAGCAGGCTGGTGACTGTGGAGATAGTCAAGAATTGTCAGTAAGGACTTAGCGATCGAGATTAGTTCATCTTCACTAAAAGTTCGTCCCGCATTGAGCCAATGTTGTAAGGATTTTGCCTCGATATAAGTTTGAACCAGCATAAAGCCTTTGCCTAATTCGGTATCAACATCGAAGCAATCGAGATACTTGGGAATGGTTGGTAGATCCAGTGATTTAAGCACATTGGCTTCCCGCTCAAATAGTTTGAGTTCATCCCAAGTAAAATCAGGGTCAAATAAGAGTAATTTAAGAACGACAAAATGTTCTGCTTGCAGGTCTAGAGCTAGAAAAGTTCTTCGACTATTTTGGCGACCGAGCAAGGATTGAATTCGATAGCGATCGCTAAACACTTGCTGGAGTTCACTTTGTTGAGAGTAGTCTATTTGTATTTTCATTCTAAGTTGCCTTGTTGCTAGGTAAATTCAGCCAATCTGACAATTCATTCAGCAACCAATCTTTCTCCATGTCTGTCAACCTATTTTTACTATCTATATCAACTTTCTTTGTTCCAACCCAAATATTTAGCTGAGAAGGATGATATCCTGTACTACCCGTACTGTCCTTACAGATATAAGAAGTGATCGGTATAATTTCAATTTTTGAAATATGTTTTCGAGCAGCAATAAATGGTGAAAACTTTAATCCAATAAACTTTGAAGATATCGAGATACTAGAGGTTGTAACTCTAATTATCCGCGTTCTGGTTAGATCGAAAATGATGTCTCGAAGTATTTGCCAAGATAATATAGCTAAGAGTGGCAATGTGAGAAATGCAAATACCCAAAGTAGCATCTGAACAAATGCCATACTAAGATAGAAAAAAATTATCAAAAATATTTCGCAAAAACCAGAGCGAAGACCTACTGGTGGGATGATTATTTCTAATGTTTTGCCAGTTTTATTTACTTTTATTCTGCTATCAAAAGGTTTACTAGTGAGTGATGTTTCTTGCCTAGTCTGTGCCGATCGATCGAGAGCTAATAGTGCCTCATTTGCAGATTTCAATCGTGAATCTAGACTGGGAGCCGTCATCCATCTCAGCCAATTAGTGAAATGCGGTGTTAGATTGATTTGTTGATGTGACTGCTCAGAAAGAGCATCGGTAAATAGAATCTGCATGTTCTTCTGTGGTAATTGACTAGGCTGCTTTCCAGTAGCCAAGCAAATTAAAGTTGCTCCCAGTGCGTAGAGATCTGATGCAGGCACTGTTTGTCCGCCAAATTGTTCGGGAGGCATATATCCATAGGTACCGACAACGGTGATGGTGCCGTCTTCTCCGGCGGCGGCTGTCTTCACTGAACCAAAATCAACCAAATAAGCCTCACCTGGACTAGAACCGCTTCTGTCCCCCAGTAAAACATTGCTTGGTTTGATATCCCGATGAACTACCGCAGGCTGGCGACCGTGCAGATAATTAAGAATGGTGAGTACTGATGTCGCAATTGCGACTAGCTCTGCTTCACTAAAAGTCCGCCCAGCGTCGAGCCAGTACTGTAGGGATTTTGCCTCAATGTAGGTTTGGACGAGGACAAAGCCTTTACCTGACTCTGTATCCACATCAAAATAGTCCAGATATTTGGGGATGGCTGGTAGATCTAGCGATTTGAGAACTTCCGCCTCTCGTTCAAATAGTTTGAGATCGTCCCAGGTAAAATCAACGCCGAATAGTAGTAATTTGAGGACGACAGTTTGTTCTGTCTGTAAATCTAAAGCCAGAAATGTCCTGCGACCTGGCTGACGACTGAGGAGAGATTGAATATGGTAGCGATTGGCAAAAATTCTGTTGTTGTGGGTATCTTTCATGAGTATTTTCGATAGCTTTTGCACTGATATTTAAATGTGTGGACTATCTTCATCTTTCGTGCCGAGAGGATTAATTATTATTTGCTCTCAATTAATCAACCAGCTTTCGTCCCCTGGTTTCGATCGTCCACGGCATCAGACATAAGCCCAGCAAAGGAATGAAACCAAGCGAACTGAGTACTCGCAGGATAATGGAAATATCCCCCTTCGCACCGGAGGCGATCGAACCCACCACAAATGGGCCGACTGCGGCCACTACCCGACCGATGTTGTAACAAAATCCCGATCCGGTCGAGCGCAATCGTTGCGGAAATAGCTCTGGTAAATAATAAGTGAAGCTACCGAAGATCCCAAATACGGTTAAGCCGATAAAGAAATACATCCGCAGTCGGGTTTCTGGGGGTAAATCTGTCGCAAAGGTAGCAAATAGAGAGATCGCCGAACCAATAAAATAGATAGCAAACATTGGCTTTCGCCCGATTGATTTGGCGATTGGCACTGTCAACAGCGTTCCTAATAGACCTCCCCAGTTAAAGCTTTCACTCGCAAGGGTTTTCCAACTTTCCATCAAACTGGATGTCTGAGCGATGGTTAAACCTTGGCTTTTGGCTGTTGCTTGGGCTAGAGTACTTGCCACTACGGGAATAAACGAATTACAACTCCACCAAGTTAAGAGTGCGACTAAAGCCAGTCCTAGACCGCTGCGTGTGGCTGGCCAGAGTTCTGGGCTGAATAGTTCTGATAATTGCGGTGCTTTGAAATCAGCCGCTCTCTCCGTCCAGCTTTCTGGTTCTTTGACTAAAAAGCGAATTGCGATCGCGAGTACAGCCGGAATTAAACCGCATAGGAACACATACCGCCAGGAAACTTCGGGTTGGTTCTTAAAGAAATTGCCTGCAATTTGGGCATTGACGAAGGTGGCGAGGAATATTCCAAATGGAGCGGATGTATAAAGCAATGCTCCTGCTTCGACGCGGCGTTTCTCCGGTACCGCTTCCGCCACTAGTGCGGCTCCGGCTGCCCATTCACCACCGATGCCCAGGCTAGCAAAGGTACGACAGAGCAGTAACAACCAAATATTGGGGACGAAGGCGCACATGGCGGTGCCCAGCGCGCAGAAGAGCATGGTGATGAGTAAGGTCTTGCTGCGACCGATTCGATCGGCTACTAAGCCGAAGATTACGCCACCTGCTGCCCAACCGAGTAACAGGACAGCAGTTAAGATGCCCGTCCAATTCAAGGTGGCTGATTTAGCCGCCTCGGAACCAATTTGTAAGCCTAAGAGTGTGGGTACACAGTTAGGGGCGACGAAGTTGAAGAGTAATCCGTCGAAGATATCGAGGCCCCAACCCAGCCAAGCAGCGATTAAAACGATAAGTTGTTGTGATGGTTTCATTGTTTGAGTTTCCAGAATAATTACAGTAAATTGACGATCCGATCGAGTGTATCTTGCACCCGATCGAAATCATGTCCAATAGCGAATTCACCGTGTCCGGCGGCGACTACAAAGTCACTAGTTGAATGCAATTTTTCAACAACGATCTGCGCTTCTAATTCGGTACCGTAAGGTGTGTAACTAGCGGTACGGTATCGATCGAATTGTTGTCCGAAAGTGATGGGCTTGTGGTGAAAATGAACGATCGTATTTGTATTAGGTCGTTCGAGGAAGATCTTGTGAAATAAGGCACTCTCTGAACTGGGTTGCTTAGTGCCCACCACGCGAACAGTGTTAGATCTTGGCAAATATCGCTCGACATAGCAGATGCAGTCGGCAGCGATTCGATACTTGTCAGTTTTGCTGGCTGTGGTGAGGAATCCCGACCCAAATCGGATTGCTATTCCCCCAGCTAAGGAGTCAGCATGGTTTAAGCTCATATCGCGTAAGTACCAGCCAATTTCGATGATTTCGGCAATTGCAGCGCGGGGATCGATTTGGGTGTGCCGTTCGATATCTTCGCTGAGAAAGTCGAGGATGAATTTGTTGCGAGTAGTTTTAAAATAGGCCGTATCCAGAATCTTGGCACAACTGGGATAAATTAGATCGAGCCGACTGCGATCGATACTGAGATCGGGATAGATGAATTGGAAGCCACGCGCTTTGAGTGGCAACCGAAAGTTTTTAGCATCAACGATCGCGAAGTGTTCGGCACTGAGGAAATAGGCGACGATTTTGATAGTGGAATCGGGGTATTTACATTGTTTTAGTACTTCAAAATCATCGATCGAGGTGACTAGAAATAACAGGATTGCTGCGGGGTCTTGCAATCGAGTGTCATCAAGATCTTCAATTATTTGATACTGGCATACCTTTCTGAAATCTACTAAAAGGCGATAAATAGTATCTGACTTGAAGATGTTATTACTTGAGAATTGATGAATGTATAAAGCTCGGTTTTCTAAACTGGCGTTCATGTATTTAGCAGTGCTGTATTTAGGTTTAATCTAGTTATCGATCGCTATCTGGTTGGCGATCGATAATATTTAGGTGCAGATGTTTAATTCATCGAATCAAATCTATTTAATTGTTGACATTCGCAATCAAAAATCTCCATCTCTTTTGGCAGTGGCGGCAGCCCACGATTTACAACATTTAGATCGCGTAGTACGGTATTTAGGTAGTAATTCATCTCTTGTCGCTCGTCGATAAATCCTGGGTTGTGGGCAATATATTCAAACTTTAATTTGAGGATGTCTAGTTCGGTAGCGATCGCACGGAGCGTTAGCTCACTCGGTAGCATCAAAAGTAGATCGGATTGAGAAGAGTGGCGATCTTGAGTCATATAACCTCCTGTAATGCCAATGGTTTAACCGCTTTACTTAATTTCAGTTAGATTTCGAGTGGATGATTAATTGTGCTATTGGTATTTAACTGGTGCGAACTATTTCGATTCTGCAATCTATCTTATGAAACTTAACATAAATTTATATTTAGACAACTTAGCGGAAGTAGACGATTGAGATCGCCTTCTACTTCCCATCCCTATTAACTGAGAAGATTCTCGATCTTTATGCAATCGATTAGGTTATTCTTTTAGTTCATCGCTTTTTAACTGTTCGATTAGCTCATCGATCGCCTGGGTATTTAATGTTTCACCCAATTCACAATTCGATGAATTATTGAGTGTGCTAGCAGCTCGAATCTCTTGGTGACGATACTCAAGGTCTGATTGGACATTACGAAATTTTTCATACAGAGCGATGAGATCCGCCGAATTGTCAATATTCTGACAACTATTCATTGTCCGTCGCGCTTTGACTGTTTCCAGATCGATCTCTAGCAGTGATAAATTTGCTTCTTCTTGTGCGTGAATTTCATGAATATCGATCAGCATATTTTGAGAGCTTTCAAATCTTGCTTGCAATTCAGGTAAAATTCTTTCGATCTGAACCATCTGAGTCATCGCTAACCTTGCTTCGATGATGTTTCCAGTTCGTTTGGCTTCCAATACTACTCCAATTAACTCCTGGTGACACATACGCTTGAGATTATAGCGATGTTGAATTTCCTGGGTGATGCGCCGAACTCGATCTACGATACTTTGAATCGCCGCAACTTTTGATTGCATGGATTCTAATACCTCAGTTATGTGTTCGATCGTCATTTCATCGCTGGTTTTACCTTTAGTTGCCGATCGATCCGGTGGTGTTTCCAATAACCAGTTGACTCCTTTAACTACCGACTTGCCTAATTCCTCGCCGAATAACCAGTCGATCGCGCCTTTCATAGTTATTTATCTCCATTAAATTAATGAGCGGTGAATTATCGATATTTAATAATTCACTCACTCCGACATCTTCTAATTGAAAGTTATTTAGCTAGTTCAAAATTGCACTTAGTGCTGTCGCAATTAGTGGGACTCACCAGGCTATCGATTTTCTGTGCTCGATCGGAACCGTGGAAACTAATTTTGCCCGTAATTCCCTGTACGCTGAAGCCAGGAGCCGCGATCGTTTGGCGCACGGTTTGGCGATCTGTCGATCGATCTAAAGCGGCTAGTAGAACCTGCATCGCGTCGTAGCTATTGATAATTCGATCGTGAATTTGGGATTTAGATCCCCACCAATTAGGAGATCGATCTAGTCGCGCTGTGTCGATAAATTGACGATCGGTAGGATGAACGGGAATGCTAATGATGAGGTTTTTGAGGTAGGCTAAATTGACTTGAAATAGGTAAGCATCGCGGACGATCGAAGCCCCTAGAATCGGCATTTGTCCTTGGTTTGCCTTGATGACTGATAACACGCGATCGCGTTCGTTTTCGTCTGTATAGGCATCGGGAATGATGACGATCGTTTTCGCGCCTGCTGCTTTAGCCGTTGCTAGTTCTTGGGCGGCGTTGGTCCGATCGCTCAGACGGAATTCGGTGACGATGTTGCCAGGGGGAATCTTGGCTAGGAAGGCTTTACGAAAGGCTTCGCTAAATTTCTTGCCAGGGGTGTAAAATAGGACGATCTTGTCGGGTTTAGTCGCCCAAAAATGGGCTAGATGTTCGCCACTGGTGGTAGTGGTGTTGGTAACGCGGAAGAAGTAGTTACCATCGTCGTTAGGGTTGGCGGATAGCTCATCTGTGGTGGTAGTGGCAGAAACTAGGGTTAGTTTGGCTCGATCGTAGATATCCTTGACACTCACGCTTACGTTTGAGGAATAGTGCCCCAGCACTGCTAGTAAATCCGGGTATTTGGTCAATTCCTCGGCAATTTTCTTAGCTTCGGCTGGCTCATTCCGATCGTCAGCGACGGCGACTAGCAGTTTGTAACCGTGGCTCGATCGATTCCACTCCCGTTGCCCTTCAGCAGTGCCCTTGAGGATCGACTCGGCGACGTATTCGGGTGCTCCTTGACTGGGAATGACGACGGCGATCGTTTTAACTTTCTGGGGGCGATCTCGGAGGATTTGGGCATTCTCGATCGCAATTAACGTTTCGGGATCGTGGTTGACATTCCAGTCTTGCTGGAGTAGTTCGATCCCTTTGTTGAAGTCTTTGTTCTTAATCGCTTCAAAGCCGTCAATCTTGTTGCGGCGGTTGCGTCCGCCACCAGGGGGAACGAGGATGATTTCTTCGCCAAAACTAATCCGATCGAGGTTTTGGGCGGCTTGATAGAGGGATGTGGTGTTATTTGGTTGACATGATTTGAAGTTCATGACAATGACTAGGCAAATTCCGGCGATCGCAATGTATGCAATCCTTGGGAACCGTGGTAGTTTCATAATTGAGTTGCTCCAGCGATATATCTAAATATCTACGTGGGTCAGATCTAGAATATTTATGCACTGGAGCAACATTAGATTTTTGAAAATATGATGGGCAAATTAAGTCTGCAAAGGCAAATTTTGCCACATTAGCCACGATTTCAGTCTTAGGCGTTTCATCGGTGGCCATTTAGGCTATCTACCTATCCTGAAACGCCGTCAGCTAAACACGATCGGTATTAAAATAATCTTCCATCTGACCTAGACTATTCCAACCTGCTGCTGCAAATAACAAATCATCCAATTGTTCCGATGACAATTGCTCCAGTTTGGCGATCGCTTCACCCGTCACCATCTCACCCCCAAACTTTCTGGTGAGGAAGTTTTTCACCGCTTCGATTCGACCTTCAGCCTTGCGTTGAGCAGCTTGCTGTTGGGCCTTAGCCGCCTCTTGTTGGGCTTGAGCCGCTTGCTGTTGAGCTTCAGCCGCCTGTTGTTGAGCTTCAGCCAACGCCTTTTCCAGGGCTAGAGATTGCGCTCGGTTAGCTTGATAGATTTCGCTCAATGTTCTCATATCGATCGCGTCCTCATTACTTAATTGTAGTTCCAACTGCTCGGACAAGAAATCAAAATACGAACGTCCCAAATCGATTATAGCATTTCGCTTCGGATTGTCTGGTGGCAAGCCGTTCGCGCAGCGTCCCTTTGGGGAATCGTCTCCATAAATGCTGCTTTCAGAACTTTCTCTTTCCCCAAAGTCCTCAACCACAGGGTATCTGAATTTTTTTCTAATTCGGGAATGACGATCGCTCCCATGCGTTCGATTTCGGGAAATAAGTATACGCCGTTACCCCAGGTGGGGTGGGGTTGAGCTTGGTAACTTTCCAAGGTTTTTTTGCTAATCATCGCCACAACGATCCAGCAAAATTTTAGCTTGGGATCGGCTAATTTGGCTGCTAACTGTTTGGCTGCTGAGGCATCCTTACTCGCGGCAATCTTTTTCTTGAGATTATCGTAGTTATTTTTTTGCTTGACCCAATCTAGATAAGTTCTAATGCGACATTCGCGCAGATTTTCCGGTCGGAGTGTACCGCTAAAAAATTCCAGATTGACGATCGCATCTGTTTTGAGCAATCGAGCATACAAATCTAACTCTCGATCGTCCTGAACCAGAAATTCAGGATTGGGGATAAATAAAACGTCGAAATCTAAGGTTTCGCTAGAAATGCTCAAATTGTTATCGAATTCTCCCAATCCTTCGCCCATGATTCGGGCATGTTCTTTAGCAAAAGCATCTTTATAATATTGAGGCATTTGAACAAATTCGCACGATTTCTAGTTGCCAGCAGCATATAGATATCTCCTAGTTTACTGGTGATCGCTGGAAATCGATCGCGATATAGGCGATTAGTGGCAATTTTATAATTGAGGTTCTCCAGCAATACTTTACAGTATCTACTGAAGTTAAATGTAAAAGTTATAGCCTAACTTAAATTAGCTATTTTTGGTGCTTTAAATTCTACAAATTTCCCCGATGGATCGAATACAGGTTGTACTAAACCTTGGAGTGATTCATGACGATCGTTCCCATCAAAAGTGATTTCCCCTGTTATACCAACATGCTTAACCTCACGAATCAATGTTGGTAGTTTAGCTCTGATATCTAGATTTGACACTTCTTGTTTGACAGCTAAATCAATCGACTTAATCAAGACATTTGCAGCATCATACGTCAAAACTGTTCGATGAGATATTTGACCATTTTTATTTTGCCACCATTGAGGTGCTCGATTATATTTTTCCAATGAAATATTCTTTTTGTCAACAGCATCATTCCAAGGAAGAGTAAACATCAAATTTTTCCCTAGTTCTGGGGTCTGTTTTATTTGATCGTACAGCCAAGGCTCATTCACTATCTCATTCCCAATAATAGAAGTTTTACCAGCATTCTGTATGATAATTTGATGTGCATTTTCTCGATCTTGTCGATTGGTAAATGCATCCGGTATCAAAATTATAACTTGTGATTTACGATTATTTATACCTCTAAAGACTTCAATTGTACTTAGACTGTCTTTTGTTAATGGTGCACTAGCAAATAGAATTCCTGCATTTTCAGCTTTCGTTTTTATCTTTTCTGCAAATGTTGTAGAATAAATTTTAGTTCCATGTAGCATTTCTATTTTTTTGATTTTTTCGTGCTTGAGAAATTCAATTATAGAATCAGCTTGAACATCATTACTATTTACCGTTCTAATGAAGGATGAGTTACCCTTTCCAAGTTCATACGCAGTACTTGTACCTGTTATTAGCACTGAGATGGACTTATATTGTGGTAAAATTCCCTCAGCAACATAAGAACTATATGGACCAAGAGTTCCAACAATCATCCGCTTTTCCAAAATCTCTTTGACAACTTTTGTCCTGGAAATAGTAGGATCGTTGTGATCGTCTCCAAATAACACTTCCAAAGACCAAGAATGTGAATTTAAATCATTGTTCCACTCTCTCTGAGCTTCAGCAACTGCGGCTAATAAACTAATTGGTAAATATTTATCTTCTAATGATGCTGGTACCAAAACTGCAATGGTTTTAACTACTGGTGGTGGTAGATTTTTTTCGATTGCTTTCCATTGTGCAAGTTTAATTTTTGCATTAGACCATGCTATCAAGATTTCAGGATTTTTCTGATTACTTTTCCACGATAATTCTAAGTTTTCAACTACTTTTTTCAATCTTGAAATATCGATATTATTTGATGTCATTACCTCCATATTCTGCCTTTCTATTTCATTAAAATATTTGCTATTTTCATATAAAACGCTTTTTTGGCCGCAACTTAAATATTTCAAGTTTGAATTGCAAGTAATTTCCGTAGCGGACGAATGAGGCGTATTACGCTTGCCATTATCTATTCCTACTAAAGCGTAAAAAGTAATTAATATCGTTAACAATGTAATTAAACTAACAATTGCAACTTTCTTCCAAAAATACAGCTTACTTAAGAATCGAAATATTTCTAATAACTTGACCCGAAGTTTTGGAACCTGAAGTTTTGGAAAAGGAACATAATCAGGAGCAATTCCACTTTGAAAAATCATCGGCATCCAAGATGCACATCTTTGTACGCCTTCCTGATTTCTGAGTTGTTGTCTAGCTTTCGATACTGATTTAGTGAGAGAATGACCTTCCGATAGATACTGCGAGAAATGTTCGATGAATGTGACCGCTACATCATTAGCAATTCGCTCCCGCATAACTATGATGTACGGCACATTCCATTCAGAGAGTCTAAATGCTATCTCACTCCCGTTACAAGAGTTGAGCAACATCATCTCTAATCCGTTTGTAGCCGCTGCTCTAATCTCATCATTTAGATCGTTGATAGTAATATTTTCTTGTCTATTAACTCCAATCGAACCATCATCACCATTACTATGTCCAACATAAAAGATAATGTGGTACTTTCCAGTTCTAATTGCAGCACGTAAATCTTTGAGGCTTGGCTGTAGAAGTGGATCGACATTAGCTACTACGGGCATTAAATTTGTTTGTAGTGCTTTTAAATCAGGTGTTAGATCTATTCTTCGCTCATTACCATTTCGATCGGTAGTTATTTCAGTACCCACTATTACCAGTACCCGCCGCAGACCCCGAAAGGGTTTGACCTTAAAAGCTCTTCTACTCAGAACGATTTCTGTATCGGGAAAATGCTTATTAAACCAAGCCCATTTATGCCAAGGTAAGCGGTGAAGAATCCTATCGTTAGGTACTTGGAGGATAACCTGTGGTTGAGATCCAGGGCGAATTGTCCGCCCGATTTGGGTTTGAATATTACCTAAGTCTGCAAAACTAAGCCAATCAGTAAATTTAGTTTCTAATAACGTAGTATTCTGATAGAGATTTTGACTAACTATTGGGAGAGACTCTGTGTCATGGGTTATTGCCCGTACCCAAGTTTGATAATTATTAGATCGAGGTTTCCCGTCCGACTCTAATGTTCCATCAGAGAAATTTTTCCGATACAACGCAGGTATCTCTGGTTGTGGGGGTAGTCTCCCATGTTGTTCATCTGTGTTACGCCCAACATCAACTTTGATATCAAATCCTTGCTCAAAGTTGCCATCGGTAATTGTTATAACGATCTTGTCGGACATGAGTGCTAGACTTGAAAATATCTTGTTAGTTGCTTGTTTCCTAATGTTACCCGAATACTAAAGAGGTCGTTGTTATCTGCATCAAAATTTAACTGAAGACATTGCTGCTTATTATCTGGAGTGATTACTTCTCTGGATATTTTCGCCTGTTCATCCAATAGACTGAGTTTAATACCAGATGGCAAAGAAGTTCTTTCTCGATTAGAATTCAACCTAATTGAAACGCCTAATTTTTGCGATTTAGTTTGGATGATCGAAATAAGTAGAGATAAATCCTCTCCTAGAAAAAACAAGCCTAGATCGATTAGTTTGTAAATTGGTAATGCAGGATGATTTGAATCCAAACTCCATAAATACTGGATCGATTTCCATCTCTCCCCTGGACTATCAGTATTTTGAATGATGCCCACTAAATTTTCGATATTTGCACTCATGTTTATATTGCGACTTTCACTGTAACGTTTATCGCGATATGAGACATTTATTTCAGGGCAAAATGTTAACTGCTTTACTCGATCGATATCACCGCGTAATTCTGTTTGCCATTGTGCTTGTTGAAAAAAGTCTTCGGGCGATTTCCACTCTTCATAGATTGTCACAGCTTGTTTAACCAACCAATGTCTTAACACTACTAATGATGGCGTTGATTTACTGGGTACAGCAGCCACTAACACTGGGGCTTGTAAATACTGTTCCAAATATACACGATCGTTTAAAATCGCCCCCCACTCAATAAAGGGTAAAATTAATCGATCGAAATTAGTTCCCGCTTCCGACTTGACTCGCTTGATGAAATTCCCCACACCCTCCTTTACCAAAGCAGGAATATTTTTACTTCTAGGTTCTGGCTCTAACTCGCAACTAGTCCACAATACCTCTAAATCATCGATCGTGCGATCAGCAGCCACGTTATAGTAGCGGAACATCTCATCATCTGGCTCCGCTATCTGCTTCAAATCCTGATGAGTAATTGTCCCCCACAAATGTAAATGTTGTGCATCGATATCTACTTGAACTGGCACATAATAATCCCCCATCCACTTAGTCAGATCCACCCACTCCTGAGCGACTTCAAAACTATCGATATCGAGCTGTTCGCTGGGTATAAATATTACTCTAGAAGTGTTATTTATTTTCAGACAAAATCCATTAACTATTTTACTGACTAAGCGATCTTTATCCGGTACGCCAGTATATGGAAAGTCCTCCGTACTTGACAGTCCTCTTTCTGTCTCCAGCCATTCCTTGATTATATTTTTACAATAAAGGTTAATATCTACTGGAGTGGTATCATCATCGATCGGGCACTCAGGATATTCAGTCAGATCGATCCGTTCATGTTCGGGATATGCTGCAATTAATTTGGAGAAGTCGAATTTATTAGCGTTCATGATTATTTGATGAGATTTACAATTGTCAACTAAACTATAAGTATTTTATGCGCCATTCCACAATCGAGGTAAGATATTTTGAATATCCTCAATTAATACTATGAATGATGCTCTTGTTAATACTATATTTACTTCTAGACATTCACTCTGACTTAATATTTCTAGATTCTGAAGTTGTCTTTCATATTTATATCTATCGCTGCTTTTTAAGCTTGATAACAATGATGGATGTCTGATATAAAGTCTTTCTAAATATTGCAAGTATTCTTGATATACCTGGATTAGTTCTTCTAACTGTAGTCGAGATTCATGATTAATTTCTTGACTGATACGTAATCGATCGAAGTGAAGCTTGATATCTTTAATAACTGATGCAGCAATCCCTGTCATGCTACAACGATCTTCAGAGCTTATTTCTCTATTACTTTCCTCTGCAAGTTTCGACAAATAATCTAAGATATACTGAGTTATTCCTGCATGGATCTGACTCAGTGGACGACTAATATTCCCTTGCGTAACATTAAATATTGGTGCGATTTTTCCTTGACAGCGATAAAAGAGATCGAAATGATAATGTAAGTATAATATTTGCTTATCGCGGGAAGTTAAATTTCCGTTTATTTCCTCGTCTGTAAGCCAGCGATCGCATTGCGTTATTAATATTTCAGGTGGCAACCGTTTAGGCTCTGTTGGCAGTAGTTCGGGTAAAGGGTTTTGTACATGTCTGCGAACAGCTTCACCAATTAAATCTAGAGTCTCAAGTATTGGTGGTGATTCATTACCAGTAATCTTCTTATATGATTCACTAATTGTCTTTAAATCCTCTGGCTCTAGTTTATTAACTTTTATTTTTCTATCTTTATTTGTTTGTCTCTCTTTACGCAAATGCTCTTTTACACATTCGCGAAGGTTGCAATATCTATCGATATCAATTTTATCAACAATACTTACTCCTAAAGCTATCTTGGTTTTTTTGTTGCCGAAGTTGACTGCCAAATATTTGTTAGACCGCCCAATAGTAGGATCTTTCAACTCTTCTCTTAGTCGCTCTAATAAAGAATTTTTAATTGTCCCATAAACATATGCTTTGATTCTGCTCAATAAATTTGTTTCTCTTGTGCGATAAGTTGGAATCTGTTTGACAAAATTATTGATTACAACGTTTGTACCAACAATGCTACTCAAACAATAGTCTTGGAAATCTAAATAATTAATTCTGTCAGCATATTTCCCCCACTTATTACTGGCTACTTTTTTCGCCAATCCAAGAAAGAAAGATTCCCAATATCGTCTTACAGAATTCTCTTCATGGTTATCAACTAAATTCCAAACAAGTTCTTTGACAATCTCAGATTGAGAACCTGAGATTTCCGAATTATTAATTATGATATTCCGTATCCGCTGTTCGATTTCCGCTTGAAATACATGGTTTGTCTTTAGCCTCACCATTCGATCATTATCATCTGGAGCAAGGGTTTTTATAAATATCTTAACATCTTTATTTGAGATAGTGTCTCTGATGCATTCTTGAATTTCATCATCAGATAGTATTGAATTCAGTGTCATTTTGCCTCCTTAGCAGACTTGTAGCTATTCGAGCGTAAATATTAAACAGGCAATAAAATAAAGATGCTATCTAAATGGGAAAACTACAGCTAGAAAATTTACAGTTTAAGCATGAATAGCTATGATGTTTGATTTTGGCATAGGCATAAGTTTTAAGAACCGACAACAAATCTCGATCGCTAGCACGAGCATCAATCTCATTGAAGAACTCGTGAATATTAGTAATGCTACTCATACAAGCAAATTGGATCGCATCACCATCAAGAGTAGTATTTCGATAAATCTCACTAATCAGCTTTATGGCGATCGATAGTAGAAAAGACCCCCAAAACTCCTTAATTAATCCATCGTCTGGATTAACTTGTAATCGATCGAATAAATCTCTCACCAATATCTTCATCCCCTCTTCCGAACTACTCAACGGATGTGCCTCGACAATACCTCGCCACCGCAACGCTATCTGCGCCTGTAACCGAGGACAAGAGCGCAACACGACACAGCAGCCGTTTTCACTCAAATCAGGTGTCTGCGTAAATATTCGTACATTAATGGGTATTGTTATACTCGACATCTTATTACCTCCCTAACAGATTGGTATTTTTTCGATAGTAAATGTTACATAACAACTGCGATCGCAGCGGTAAAATCCAGCTAATCTGCCTCCATGTCTCCATCTATAAAGAGATAGTGGGGTAGAAAGTCTGCTTTGTGCGATCGAAATGCCACTTATTTGAAAAAATTTGACTTCGTTGGATTCAAAGGCTAAAACCCTCATCGGAGAAGGTTTTGACTGCCACAGCCTCAGCAAAGCAACCCCTAACTAGTGCCATCTCCACCATCCGCACCGATCGCTCGCGCATTCACAACGCCATACAGCACCGCCTTAATAGATTGCCACAAGGGAACCACTAGCGCGTGAACCGCAGTCGCCAACACGATCAATATCCCCACCGCTTGGAGCGCACGAACGATCGCGGCAAACATATCTGCACTCTCAGCATTAGAATTATTCCATTCCGCCATCCCGACAACGATCGCAGGGGAAAAAGCGAGTAAATACAATGGCACTGTCATCAGCCAAGTGATGATGAGAATCGCGCAAATCTCAATTACGTGAGCATCAAATTGCTTGCGACTATCCTTCAATGCCTGTCTGACTGTATCTAGATCTACAGCAATTAATATACTAGTCAAGAAATATTGTCCGGTAATCGTAATCATAGCTAAAATCTGAACTAACATCGACCAATTTGGATCGGGAATAAACCGATCGATTAAGCAGTCCACTCCTCCTGTTACGATACTTACATAGCCTTCTGCCAGCCAAAAATGCCAGAATCGTGTCCGTAAGACTTCAGTGATTGGCACCACAAAAATTTTGGATCGATCGGGGACTAAATTCTGATAAGCAAGCCGACCGATAATATCTGTCTGATACTGCGATCGAGCCGATCCAAATACGAATAAAATTACAGTTAATCCGATCGATATTAGCGAAACAATCGGAGTCCGAGAAGTTGCTGGAACTTTAATCGATAATTGCGCCAAAAATTCAAATACAGGCTCTTGTAGAAACAAACTAACGACAATAGTAAACAAAGAAGCGATCGAAACTAGAAACCATAAGGTCGAACCCAACGACATCATAAAAAATCGCAGGAAATTTTGGCGATAAAGGGCGATCGCTTTGTAGATAACTTGTAGTGGTGATGGTGTCATGTTCGCTCCTTAAAATACGATCGACTAGTGGATGAGGGCAAAATACCAAGGGAGATCGGGTTTGAGTTTCAGTCAAGGCTAGAATTTAGGAAGATAATGGCAGACAATCTCGCATGGGTAGTTGCCCAGAATTCCAGCCACAATCAAGAGAAATACATGAATCTAGCCCATATATCAGAGCAGCGTTACAAACTGGGCAGTTAGCGGACGAGCGTTGACGCTCTGCCAATTGTTTGCGAATATAGTTAATCCGACTTTCTAATGAAGCAAGCGTAGATAAAGCACTTGACAAGGCTTCATGGCTACAGATATCTAAATCGCGATCGAGAAACAGATCGAGACTTTCCTCAAATTGGTAGGCATTATTCTGAAGCTCGGCTAGATAATCTGGCTCTGAAGATCCGTCCGGTTGACTGTCGGCATCTAAGTCCCGATCGAGCAGAAACAAATCTAGATCGAGATTTTCCTCAACCCGATCTGCAATACTCCGAAGCTCGGCTGGATAAACTACCTCTAGTTCGGGATATTTGGCAGCGCGGTTTTTAGCATTCAACCGTTTTTGCAACTCCTTGAGGGATAACAGGGATAAGCCATCGGGATCGGCAACCGTTGCTGCTAGATCTTCATATTCTCGCTCCACCTGCATATATAGTCTGGCAGTTCGCTTTTTAATCGTCGGACACGACTGCTTGAGCCACTTTTGCCAGCTTTGGGACTGCTGTTTGACCTGATCCTTCGCTCGTGCGAGCAGTCTGCCAATTTCCTTGGCTTTCTCTAGACTCGATCGCGCGAATTCCGCACTCGATCGCGCTAGATCTAGGTGTTTATCGTTAATTTCTTCTCCTAACACGTATAATGAAGACGTTTCGACCGTAGACGACTGGTAATAATTGCTCACAACTGATTCTCTCTTGGTTACTATTACTCTCTTAGTCAGAAATTTATTTTTATGCACTTCAATCGAATGCACCCTACAGGAATCGAACCTGTCTTTCCCATCCGGTGAGGATAGTGCATCGCCGCTCTGCCAAGAGTGCAAAAAGTTTAGGGTTGAGCCAATCTAGATTGCAACTCAACCTGGGTACAGATAACACCGCTCACCGTCGCCGATCGCGTTCGATATCGTGAATAATCTTCTCCCAACACCATTGTTCCGATCGGCTAGGATGATTGAACCGCACACCATCAAGCAACCGCTGAATCCGCTGGAGATCTTTGCCGATTAGTTCGATCGCCCGTTGATAAGTTTCTGGACGCACTCGATCTGGACGATTGCCTTTCTTCTTAGACAATTTCCCCATCTTTTGAAATGGATTTTTGGCTTCGGAATTTAAACTCCAACCAAACGCCATCAAGATCCCAAATGTAATCAGTCGGTTAATCGGATTAGCAAATAGCTCTGCACCTAAATCAATAAAAAGATCGGGAATATTGAGAATATTATCGGTAACTAACTTAATGAGAGCGAAAGTCAAATTGCTAAACCAAGGCACATACCAAAATAGACCAACGATGATTAAAGTACTATATTTTCTGAAGCGATCGAATTTAGCTTGAAGATGATCGGATAGCCACGGCTCGATCATTCCATAACCATCCAATCCTGGAATTGGTAATAAATTAAAGATGGCAGCAAAAACTTGGAGATGGACTAAAAATGCGATGCTACTGGCTAAAAAAGAATCTCCATCGATCGCATCGATCGACTCAAAATTACTACCGATCGCAAGCTGGAAAGTAATTGAGAGTAATACCGCCAAGCAAATATTCGAGATCGGCCCTGCGGCAGCAACCGCACTTTGCCACCAGCGATTGCGGAGACTTTCTCGATCGATATAAACAGCACCGCCTGGTAATCCCAATCCGCCCATCAGTAAAAATAGCAGCGGCAGGGCGATACTGTAGCCCGGATCGGCATATTTGAGCGGATTGAAGGTTAGATATCCTTTCCGCTTGACGGAAGTATCCCCACCCCAATAAGCAACCAGCGCGTGACTAAATTCGTGAAGGCAGAGGGAGAAGATCCACCCCGCGCAAATGACAATGCCAACTAACCACATTTGCCTACTCATAATTGAACGATCGGTTTTGAGCCGTCATCTTTAATCTGGGTGGTGAGGATGGGATTATGCACTGCTTAAAAATTTAAGCGGCTTGAAAGTCAATAATTAGCTCTGTGACTATCGATCGGCTCATGGCGATCGATAAACCAAAAAATATTGAGGATCTTGCTGCATATTTTCCAGATATTCGCTCAGTACATTGCTATGGAGATCGAAACCCAACCCACACGATCGATAGGAGATTAACGCGATGAATCCGATTATCAGACAAGGCGATGTACTCATTATCCCTAGTGACACACTAGTCAAAGGAACCAAATTGCCCCACTTGACTCTCGCCGAGGGTGAAGTCACCGGACACCGCCACCGGATTAGTAACGGTGAAGCCGAGCTATTGGAGCGAGATGGCGTGTTGTACTTACGAGTGTTATCGCCGACTGCTATTCTCACCCACGAGGAACACGCTCAGGTGACAATTCCCCAAGGTAATTGGGAAATTCGGATTCAACGCGAATATGAGCCAGAAGGTTGATAGTGCAATGACATTTGGCAATAGACAATCGATAACCAAAGACAACCACAGGTTTGAGCGAGCATCATTACCCTGCGGCTGTCGTGAGATGGTCGCTTAGTTTAACCCCCTAATTAGAGATACCAGCCAAAACACTTAACTTACATCGGGATTACCCTACTTTGTATTATTTTTGCATATAATCATATCCTCATAAGCTAGATCGAAGAGACTACGGCGATCGAGATTATTCGAGCTTTGAGAATCTTAAAAAATGGGATGCACCCACTCACCTCTGAAGCAATCAACATGAATCCCAAAACAGATCGAGATGAGATCTTCATTGAAGTTTCATGGAGAAGCACGTCGAAGAAGCTCTCCCAGCGTCATCGCAAGTAATTATTATTCATCCTCCGCGATTCGCTCACCAACTCATCCTAATATGCACGACCTACTTACAATTGGCCAAACAGTACATACCGAATCTGTAAATCTTCCTTGTACGATCGAGAAATTCCTCGGCGGTGGGGGGCAAGGCGAAGTTTATCAAGCCAATCTAGGCGGTCGATCGGTCGCACTCAAGTGGTATTTTCCCCACGTTATCAAAGTCGATCCACAGCAAAGATCTCGGCTAGAAGTAGCGATCGATTATGGCTCGCCCCAAGAGCAATTCCTCTGGCCGATCGATCTCGTATCCGAGCCAGGGATCTGCGGCTTTGGTTACATCATGTCGCTCCGACAGCCACAATATAAAACATTGGTCGATCTGATGAAAGGGCGGATTAAGCACAACTTCCGCGCGATCTCTACTGCTGGGTTTCAATTAGCAGATAGCTTTCTCCAGCTTCACTCCAAAGGCTTGTGTTATTGCGATATTTCCTTTGGAAATATCTTCTTCAATCCCGATACTGGTGACATTCTGATCTGTGATAACGACAATGTGACTGCTAATGGTGAGGAAGTGAGTATTTGCGGTACTCCTAGGTTCATGGCACCGGAAATTGTCACTGGACAAGCCAGACCGAGCACGCAGACCGATTTATACTCCCTCGCCGTATTGCTGTTCTACATATTGCTGATTCATCATCCGTTGGAAGGGCAACAGGAAACACAAATCGCCTGTCTAGATGCCCCAGCAATGACGCGACTGTATGGCAGCGAAGCCCTATTTATCTTCGATCCCCATAATCCGGCTAACAAACCGCTCCCTGGCTACCACGACAATGCGATCGCCTACTGGCAGATTTACCCCCAATTTTTACGAGACTTATTTACCAAGGCATTTACTAAGGGGATTAACGATCCCGAGCATGGACGAGTCCGCGAGTCTGAATGGCGCGGAGCAATGGTACGGCTGCGGGATGCGATTGTCTATTGCGGTCATTGTGGACAAGAGAATTTCTATGATGTCGCGCGGATCGAACGATCGGGTGCAAACTCCCATTTTTGTTGTGATTGTCACCACCAGATTCGGCTACCACCGCGAATTCGGATTGGCAATCAGACTGTGATGCTCAATCACGATACCCAGTTATTCCCCCATCACATCAATAAATATCTGTTTGACTTTTCGCAGCCGATTGCCGAAGTTAGCCGCCATCCCGCTAATCCAAACCTCTGGGGGATTAAAAATCTCAGTCAGGACAACTGGATCTATACAACCGCCACAGGCGAACTGAAAAATATCGAACCCAATCGCAGCATCCCGATCGTCGGCGGAGCCAAGATTAATTTTGGTAATGCTGAAGGCGAAATTCGCATCTAAAGCCTGACTGCTCCCAGTAACAATTTAGATCCACTCATAACAAGGTATCAACTATGCCCTTAAATCCAGGTCAATTAGCCAGTCGTCCCCTTCACTTCATCTGGATTTGCGATGTCTCTGGCTCAATGTCACATAAAGGCAAAATTAGCTCCCTCAATACTGCCATTCGGGAAGCAATCCCGCTGATGCAGCAAGAGGCCGATCGCAACCCAAACGCTGAAGTATTTGTGCGCGTGATTAAATTTGCGAGTGGTGCTCAATGGCATATCGCCGAACCGACACCGATTCAAGATTTTAAGTGGACAGATCTCACCGCCGATGGCGTGACCGATCTCGGTAAAGCCTTGACGATGGTTGCAGAACAGCTCAAAACGCCACCGATGACCGATCGCGCCCTGCCGCCTGTATTAGTCCTAATTTCTGATGGTCATCCGACCGATGATTTTAATACCGGACTCCAAAAATTAATGGCTCAACCTTGGGGGCAAAAAGCCGTGCGGATGGCGATCGGCATTGGTGCCGATGTCAACTACGAACCATTACAAAAATTTATCGGTAATTCGGAACTTCAACCCCTTCAAGCCAATAATCCTGATGATTTGGTCAGACAAATCAAATGGGTATCTACCGCAGTGATGGGGGCTGTTTCTGCTCCCAAAAGTCAACCATTTGACAGTTTAGTTAAAACATTTATCCCTATTCCCCAGCCGCCAAGTCCGAACGATATTAGTTCTGATATTTGGTGAAAGGAGTTGAAACTAATGCCTACAAACATCCCATCCACACAATGGCTATGTACGGGCCGATCGGTTCGAGGAGCATCCCACGATCGATCGGGACTACCCAATCAAGATGCTATTGACTGGTATCCTCAGTCAGGAAGTAGTCTGCCACTGATTCTAGCCGTTTCCGATGGTCATGGCAGTGCCAAAAGTTTTCGGAGCGATCGGGGTTCACAGTTCGCGGTGAGAACCGCAATTGAGGTCATCCGTAAGTTTTTGTTAGTAACCGATCTGAATGAGATTGGGGATTTAGCCAAAAGCCGCCTGAGAGAACAATTAACCGACCAAGTTCTAGAACTAACTCAACGTTGGCAGGAAAATGTCAATTTGGATGTGGCAGCTTTTCCTTTTACCGAAGAAGAAAAAGTCAAGCTGTTACAACAAGAAGGCGAAAAGGGTCTCCACAGTATTCATGAAAATCCACTCTTAGCTTATGGAGCTACACTGCTGATCGTTGCCATAACTGAGTCCTCGATCATTTATCTCCAGCTTGGTGATGGTGATATCCTGCGTGTTGATGCTCACGGAAAAACTACGAAACCAGTAGCTAGAGATCCAAACCTAATTGGTAACGAAACGACATCCCTGTGCATGAATAATGCCTGGACTGAATTCAGGATCGAGGTGGAATTTTTAGATCGAGATATCCCCAGCCAAATTCCGGCATTAATTCTCCTGAGTACTGATGGGTATTCCAATTCTTACAGTTCAGATGAAGAATTTTTCAAAATTGGCAATAATTATCTCCAGGAAATTCGAGAAGGTGGCATTAAATCTATCGATCGACAATTACAGAACTTCCTGGGTCAAATTTCAAGTGGCGGTAGTGGAGATGATATTACACTCGGCATCGCCAGTAGATTTGAAAGACCAGCTTCGATCGATCTACCAGAGGTAAATCCAGAAGGAAACAATCAACTTGGAGATAGTGAAATGACAACACAGCATCCTACGAGACCAAGAAAGACTACTAGTAATAGTAAGTGGCTAGAACGATTAGTAATATTGGCTTTACTATTACCGATCCTAAGTATCTGTTTGAGTGCTTACTTTTTTTTTGAATTATTATCAGTAAAAAAAAATCTCACACAAATCCAAACTGAACAATGTCAAGATCGAGTTCAACTTGACGCACTCAAGCAACAAATGGAGAAAACTCAAGAGAAATCAAGCAAACATACAGGGCAAAAACCCAAACAATCTAACTCTAATCCAGCATCAAGCCCAAGTCTAAATCCAAGTCCAAGCCTAAGTCCAAGTCCAAGCCTAAGTCCATGCCCAAGCCCAAGTTCAAGTCCGACACCAAGTTCAAATCCAAGCCCGACAACAGGTTCGAGTTCGACATCAAGTTCAAGTTCGACACCAAGTTCAACATCAGATAGCAGCCGAACTGAACCCCAGAAAAAATAAGCTGATACTCATCAGCTAATCAAGCGGCGAAGATTTCAAGCAACAGTAGCTATTAAAACTAATAATTCAGATGTGATTTAAAAATGATGGATAATCCTAATGTTGTCGTTATTATAGCTCGATGCAGCCAGACCAAACAGAGTTTTGGCATCCGATTAGAGGAAAAATCATCAAACTGCTGGATTGCTGATTGGGCATTTCCGGTGCAGGAACTAACCGCAAAAAAGGAAGGCTATGACAATACCGAAATTGTGGGTAGTTTTTCAGTCGATACCGCTTATCCAGGCTGTCCTTACTGTCAACACCAGAGTTTTTGTTTGTGCGGCGGTAATTCATTTTTTAAATGCAATAAAGTTGGCTGTAATGATGACCAAGCTATCGATTATATCTGCCCTTGGTGTAACAACAAAGTTATAATTGATGGAAGTATCACAAGCTTGAGAGCTGGAGACGATCGATGAACGATATCCCCAGACAAAAGCTAAGTGAAATCATTACTAAATACGGTGATACTGCTTGCGATCCACGTCGCTGTGAAGGATTACTGAGGGACTACTGTGGACAATATCCAAAAGAAATTTTCTTACTAGTTAATGCTCTCCATAAAGGAGTTACCAACGAACTAATTAAATCAAAAAATAGTGTATCTCCGCCGATTGTCCTAGCAAGATTGACCAAAAAATTGCAAGATGAACTAGGAATCACTGAAGAATCTGCATTCTGGGCAGTAGATTCCTGGGGTCTAGGCTTAGGGGTAATTTCTGAACCTAGACTGCCTACGAACAAAGATGCACCTCAAGAACCAAAAATCGATGAAGATACAGTCGTAAAACCCACCTCTAAATTTGTTAATGTATGGGCGGTAATAGCAGCATTCACTACTTGTTCACTCGCGATCGCTTGTTCCAATTTGAATGATTATCAAAATAAATTTGAAAGTGCCAATGAAGATTTAATATCACTCAATCGTGAATATCAAAACTATAAAAATTCTTTTAATAATACAGAGTCGAATATTAAAAGCAATATTCAAAATAATGTATTTCTAACCAAAGAAAGTCATGTTAGTTTGTGCAACGCTAGCTCTAGCGACAGTATTAATGTTGCATTAATGTATCATGAAAAAGCTAAAGAATCTAATTTTAAATCCAAAGGATGGTGGCCTGTAAAGAAAGATTCCTGTGAAAGTGTTGCTGTGAATATAGATAAGAATGAAACCGCTATTTATATTCATGGAGAATCTGGAAAAGTAACGTGGGGATCGAAAGATTTCTCCTTTTGTGTTACTCATCCAAATTTATTCGATATCTCGAACGCAAATCAAAGCTCGACATGTCCAGACAGCACTGTTAATGCTACTAAGTTCATCATCGTTCCAGGGATGAATACTTACACTTTCAAAGATTATTAAATAATTTTTCTGGCTTGAATAGCTAATGTTTTATGAGCAATCGCAAAAAAATAAAAAATAACTCACTTCGCCTGAGCGAAATGATACCGTTAATTGGTAAAAATCAGGATTTAAGAAAGAAAGCCTTTCTCATCCCAGGTATTCTTACTGTTCTATTAGTCATTGGACTTTTTTCCTCCCGTGATAATCCTGGATTTTTCAATTTTTTACTTGGAATTTACCTGACAGGAGGCGGCTACTACGTCATTTACCGACAAGTAGGTAAAAGCAAACCTTGGTGGCTATTGTTGGGTACAGCAATAGCCACCATTCTACTAATGGTCAGTCCTATCTTCTCTAGTTTTGACTTCGTTTTTCGACATATCCTACCAGGACAACTACTAACAGATCGAACTCAGGTTATTCCTTTGTTTATCCATATGTTTTTTGGGGCAGGTATGTTAGAAGAGCTTTTCAAAGTTTTACCAGTGTTCCTAGCTCTAGGAATCGGTAAAATGCTCAGATCTCCTTGGCGAGAACAAATTGGAGTATGGGAACCATTAGATGGCATTCTTTTAGCATCTGCATCTGCGGCTGGATTCACGCTACTAGAAACATTAGGACAGTACGTGCCTGATGTGGTGAAGATGACTGCTGAAGCAGGAGTTGGAACAGATGAATTAGCAGGGTTGCATGTACTCATTCCTCGCCTGATCGGACAAATTGCCGGACACATTGCTTATAGTGGCTACTTTGGTTATTTTATCGGTTTAAGCGTACTCAAACCACGTAAAAGTTGGTTAATTTTGGTAGTCGGTTATTTAACAGCCGCAACTCTCCATGCACTCTGGAATGCTGCTCCTAATATCTGGGTTAGTATATTTGCTGGAATTTTAGCATATACATTCTTAATGGCGGCTATTCTTAAAGCCCGCGAACTTTCACCAGATCGTTCTCAAAACTGGGCGACAATTTATGCACCCTCATCATCACCGCCACCTCAGTCATCAGTTCCAACAGTAATCTCATCACCATTTTGCTTATCAATTAATCAACGGTTAATTCCCTTGGATTTAGGCAGACAAATCCCCAGCCAAGAGATTCCTGGATTAGGAGCACAATCTCGCGGCGTAGTTGCTCAGGTAACTTCTCATCCTCAAGATCCTCATAAATTGGGATTGAAAAATTGTTCCTATCAGGCTTGGAGTGTAACTTTTCTTGATGGACAACAAACAAATATCGATTCAGGGAAAAACATTAAATTAGCCATTGGCATGAGGATTAATTTTGGAGCTGTTACCGGAGAAATTAGAGCGAGAAGCACCTGAAGTTGCTAGTTCCATCAAAATCTGGAAGAGCGGGGGCAAGAAGAAAAAATTGCAACTGAAATTATGAAACTGCATAAAACAATCTCATCTGACCAATAGATTAATTAAATGAAAACTAGTGGAGGTTTTTAAATATGAATTCTTGTAAAACTATTGTCGGCAACAGTCCTCAGATTCAAATGTATTGGCAGGGTAAGACTATTTCTTTCACACTGAATCAGCCAGAACACTCTATGGGTAGGGGACTCAAGCAACCTCCACCAGTCGGGTTGGTAGTACCCGTTGAGTGGGAATTGATAAGTCGGAACCAAGCTATCTTTCGCCAAGTCGGAAATGACTACGATATTTATGATGGTGATGGCAAAACGCCTAGTAGCAATCGTCTATTCATTAATAATCGCTTGATCTCACCGCAGGAAGGGTATCGACTTCAGCCCGATTGCGAGTTGCGGATCGGTCAAGATCCGCAACATCATGTCAGACTGATCTACATCGATCCCCAAAAGATCCAGATCGGTGCTGCTCCCCTCCAAACAGTTATTCACTTCCAGCCGCAGCACAAGATCTCGATCGGCCGCGATGCAAGTAATGATTTTGTGTTGAATGTGCCGACTGTTTCCCGTCATCATGCGGCGATCGAATTAACCCAGTCAGGTCAGTATATCGTCTATAACTATAGTCCGAACGGGATATTTGTCGATCGGCAAAAAGTCAGCAAAACGACAGCGATGGGGATTGGCTCGATTTTGCAAGTCGGTCCCTATACCTTTGTGCTGCAATCTAACGCGCTCGCACTTGCAGATCGCGGTGAAAATATCCGACTAGATGTCGATCGAGTGACTAAGGTAGTCAAGATCAAAGATAATCAACATCTCTGTCTACTGAATAATGTCAATCTTGCGATCGAACCTGGGCAATTTGTCGCTTTAGTCGGGGGTAGTGGGGCAGGTAAATCGACACTGATGCAAACCCTACTAGGAATTCAGCAACCCACAGATGGGGTTGTTTATCTCAATGGCGATAATCTACTGACGAACTTTAATATCTATCGGAATTTAATCGGCTATGTGCCCCAAAGTGATATCGTTCATCGCAACCTGACGGTGAGGGAAGTCCTCGAATATGCTGCTCGATTGCGCCTCCCGCCAGACATCGATCTGCCAGCGACGATCGCGAAAACTCTCAGTGAAATCGAGCTAGAGCCACGTCAGCACAATCTCGTCAAAAACCTCAGTGGCGGACAACTCAAGCGTGTCAGTATCGGAGTGGAACTATTAGCAAATCCCAAGCTGTTCTTTCTTGACGAACCGACATCGGGACTCGATCCAGGCTTGGACAAAAAAATGATGCAACTATTACGCCGACTCGCAGATCGGGGGCGGACAGTGGTGCTGGTTACACATGCGACTAGTAATATCAACCTTTGCGATCGAGTGGCATTTATGGGATTGGGTGGAAATCTCTGTTATTTTGGTCCGCCAGCAACCGCTAGCAAATTTTTCGAGGTGTCAAGTAATGATTTTGCTGACATCTATATCAAACTTGAAACAGCCGAGGATTGTTTAGCTATGGCGGCTAAGTTCCAATCTTCCAGATATTATCGAGAGTATGTCACCCAGCGACAAAGTTTGCCGACACCCAGTGGCGGTTCTGCTAGTAACAATCAAGTGACTTTGCCACCGCCTAAACCAGTTAAACAGTCTTTTTTCAAACAGATTCAGATCCTGATTAGTCGTTATGTCCAACTGCTCCGCCGCGATCCTGTCTATATCGGTTTATCCTTATTGACTGCACCAATCGGCATTTTATTGGTGTATTTGGCGACTAAAGGTACCTTGGAAAATCCCGATTTCACCTTCAGCTCAGATACTAATCCGCTCCTGATTCCTTTTGTCGGATCGGCTAATTTTAACCGAGCAGCAATCGCACTCAAAATCCTGTTTGTATTTACCTGTGCCAATATTTGGGTAGGATTGGCTAGCTCACTCCAGGAAATCATCAAAGAATCGGCAATCTACCTCCGAGAACGGTTGGTTAACTTGGGTTTGTTGGCTTACATTGGCTCCAAGTTCTTAACATTGGCAGGGTTGGCGGTTGCCCAAAGTACGATTATTAGTCTGCTTGTGCTAATTTGCTTTCAAAATCCCGCCCCAGTTGCGGGAATTGCTCCGCTCAATTGGTATTTGGGACTGCCAATTACTACGTTCTTGAGTATTTTGGCGGCACTTGCGCTCGGTTTGATGGTGTCAGCCAGTGTCAAGAACAGTTCTCAAGCTAATAGTGCGCTGCCTTTACTGTTGCTACCACAAGTGATATTTGCTGGAGTGTTGTTTGTCCTCGACAAGGTAGAAATCGGGCGATATATCTCTTGGTTAACCATTAGTAGGTGGTCGATCGGTGCTTACGGTACACTAATTGATATAAATAAGCTGATCCCAGAGTGTCAAACTGCTAACAGTAACTTGTGTCCAGGGATGAAACGGTCTTTAGTTTACACCACCAGTTGGCAGAATTTAGGCTTGAATTGGGGGATGTTGCTCCTGCAAACTGTTATTTGTCTAGCAATCGCTATTTGGCTCCAACAACGCAAAGATATCATCAAATCACCTCGATCGATCTCACTGAGCAAAAAACGCTAACATCTGCCGATCGAAATTTTCGTGCTCCTATCTCTAAAATGATGGGATTCGGCGTTGAATCCAGACACTTATAAGTATTTATTATTAAACTAATCTAGGCAAGATCGATGAATTTTAAAAGATTAATCCAGTTATTAATAAGATCGCTTAGAAGACTTGTTGAAAAATTTCAAGGATCGAACGATCCACATCAAAAACTAGCAAGAACATGTAAACTACTCCAACAGGATTTAGCTGTTCCTGGATCTAAGAATCGAGCCGGAGAGACATATGGTAAAGCCTTGAAGCTAGCTAGTCAATGTGGCATTGATCGATTAGTCCAAGTAATCGGACAGTTCGATGCATCTGTTGGCGAAATAAATCCCGATCTAGATCGGTCGATCGATAACATCATTTCCACGTTACTGGAGAACAGAAGTCAAACAGGATCGACTCTAGATGCAGCTTGGAGGCTCACTCAACGGCTCCACACACCCACGACGATCGATAAGATTCAGCACCAAATTTGTCTGCGAATCGCACAGGTTGGCGAATCAAACTTACTGTTGGGTAAGCTCCTAAAAATACACGATGAACGAGGTTTAACACCCACAGATTTAACGCAAATCCTTAAAGTATTTCTAGCAAAAAACTCATTCGATTCAACAGTGCCTTGGAAACTATTTTTCCAGCAACTTCAGGCAGCCGAACTTCCAAATATTCATCAGGTTTATGCTCTGCTCGATCGATATCAAACTGCGGCAGAAATAGCTGAGGCTGATGGCGATTTGCAGAGTGCCATCGGCTATTTAGTATCCGCTCCTGGCAAGCAAGCAGCAATTCATGCAGTCGATCTGGCAAACCAATTACAAGATAAATCGAAGATCGTCCTGGCTCATCAGCGATTAGCGGAGAGTTTTTGGGAGGAAGGTAACTATCCAGCAGCACTAGAATACTTTCAGCAAGCTGGCAACCTCGAACGGGTAAGTAATTGTCATCAAAAACTGGGACAGCTAGAACTTGCCATCCAATTTCAGCCCTCAACTGAGCTGGAGTGGCGACAAGAGATTAGATCGACAATGGAAACTCTGACCGATCGTTATCTAACACAACAAGATTATTTACCCGCGATCGAACTATTAAAGACAGTTTCAGATGCGTGGCGGCAAAAATCCCCAGCAGCCGAGCTTCAGGCTGAAGCCGGCCGGACACAACGGTTGTTGGCGGAGGTAGTCAAAATAGCTCGAAAAGCTTTGAACACAGAACTCCGCAGCCTGGGAGATACACCAGGCATCAATATCTTCAAACGCTGGAGTCGGCTCGAAGCCGCTGCTGGAAATTATTTAGAAGCTGGGCTTCAAGCTGAAAAAGCCGAAGACTATTTTGGAGCTGCTTTGTTATTTGAAAAAGCCGAAGCGTTTGGACAAGCTTTATCTGCGCTGGAAGTGGCAGATCCAAATGCTGAAAACCCGCTCAAAAAAGCCCAAATCCTCGAACAGGGTGGGGACTTTTTTATGGCAGGTCTACTGTACGAGCGACTTAACGAGATCGACTTGGCGATCGACATGTACGAACGAACGAACGAGTTTGTGCGCGCAGCAGAACTGCGCCAGAATCAGATCGGTGACGCACAGTCTGTATTTGACAACAGATTCAGAGATTTATTAGTCAAAGCAGGTCGAGCCGAGCAACTAGCGGAACTGTGTGTCAGTCGGGCTAATGATGTGAGCCAATCTACCGAGCAAAAATCCAGGCTGTGGCGACGGATTAAAGAACTAACCGAAGATGGACTATTAGGGCAGAAGTGGACGGATTTAGTAGCAACAGAACTACCTGAGATCGAATCACTCGATCGTGACAAATTTATCCAACAGGCTCCTCAGTGGGTAAAAACTGCTAGTCGAGCAGTTTTAGCTGAATATAGTGATGCAATCGGACTGGATTTAGGAACGAGTAATAGTGTGGTTTGTCTTTATAACAAGCAGCTAAGTAAGCCAGAAGTGGTCGAAATCAACGGCAAACGGCAAATTCCCTCAGTCTTTGCGATCGACCGATTGGGTCAGGAACTAGTCGGTATGGCAATTGCCGATTTGCTGCTAAAGTCTCCCCGAGCGATTGTGACTAGAGCAAAACGAGAAATGGGTACCGATCGCAAGTTTAGAGCAGGTGGTCAAGATTATCGCCCAGAAGAAATATCGGCGCAGATTATTAATCATGCGCGTAATTTTGCTAGACAGTATCTCCAGAGTAAGATTGCCACTCAAGTCGCCATAATGGCCGATCGCAGTATGGGATCGATACCGCCTACCGATTGGGTGGAGGAATTTCTGGCGCAATATCCACCGCTGATTCCCTTAACTCACATCACGATTACCGTGCCAGCCTACTTTAATGAAGCTCAAAAACAAGCCACCAAAACCGCTGGAGTCTTGGCAAACATTGATGTCTTACGATTGATTCACGAGCCAACAGCGGCTTGTCTGACTCAACGTATCCACCAAGATAAAACCGAAACAATTTTAGTCGCCGATTTAGGCGCAGGGACATTGGATCTATCGATCGTGGAAATCGGGGATGGGGTGTTTGAGGTACTAGAAATCGAGGGCGATAATGCGCTCGGTAGTGCGGATGTGGATGAATTAATCTACACGCACTTTAGTGAATTTGCCAAAGCCGAAACAGGCGCGGAGATTCCTCACAACGGTCAAGCTGCCACCCGCTTGCGACAAGCCTGTGAAGAACTAAAGATCGAACTTTCCGTCCAAAGTGAATGGACGATCGATTTACCCGCACTGATTGAAGATCGATCGATCCGGTTAACGCTGACGCGAGTGGAGTTAGAACGCCTAGCCGCCGATTGGCTAAAACGGATTCGGCTCACCTGTCAAAAAATCAACCACAAACCCGATCGCGTTTTGTTAATTGGTGGGGGTGCATTAATGCCTGCTGCCCGCGACTGTATTCGATCGGTATTCAAGCGCGAACCGGATGCAGCTTACGATCCTCTGACCGTGGTAGCGCGAGGAGCCGCCCTGCAATCGGCAATTCTATTGGGTGATGCCAAGCAGATCCTCTTGCTGGACGCGACTCCCTTTAGCTTGGGGATTAGATGTCAAACTGAGTCGGGTAGCTTTAAATTCGACCCAATTATTCCCAAACATACAACGACTCCATCAACTCAGACGCGGCAATATACAACGCCTAGTGACAATCAAACTGAAGTTAACATTGAGATTTTTCAGGGCGAGTCATCTATACCCGAAGAAAACTTCAAAATCGGTCAATTTAGGTTGCAAGGCATTCAGGCGGCAGCAGCCGGAACCCCCCAAATTGATGTCAAGTTTGATATCGACCTTAATTGCCTGCTGACTGTTACCGCTCGCGATGCCGTGACGGGGAACCAACAAAGCATTACCATTAATGACTCTCACTTACTTACACCCGCTCAGGCATCTGCCCTCAGCGTCAAATTCCAGACATCCCAAGCCCAGCAATTAGCGATCGCCAGACTCGAAAAACTGGCAATCGATCTCAATGTTAAGGTAGCTGAAATCGAGAACATCAATCTCTCAAACTTATTTGTCCGGCTTAAAACCAAAATCCAGAATTACGAACGTTATCGATCTCGATATGTGCCGACAACTTGGGATAACGACAAACTGTTTGAAATCTACCGAGATCGTCAAGAAGTAGAGGATAAAACTACACTAGCAATCGATCGATGGAATACGCTCAATCGCAGTGTACGAATTTGGCTAGATGCCCATCAGCAGTTAGATCGACGTGCTACAACCATTCAAGCGCAGGTAGAAGAATTAGTGACAGAGGGCGAGCTTTTACTCCGACGGGTTGATGAGACAGGGACTGAGACAGCAATTGTCGCAACAACGTATCAGAAATGGTTGAATACGCTCGAAAATCTGCCGATCGATCCCGAAGGTAGTGCGCCAGATTTAGCCCGACATTTCTTGAGTTTAAATCGTTATGCTGAAGCCTTAACCCAGTTTGAGCGGATCGATCCGCCGTTTGCTGTCGAGCAAGTCGAACTAGGTTTAGAAATTCAAGCGCGAGCGCGGCAGCGTGCGGCTTATACAGCCATGTTGCTGGAGTATGCCCAAATCCTCGCAGTTCACAGCCCCGACTTCGAGCGGCTCAATCACTCCGTGCGGATCTATACTGAGTCGATCGTCTGGATTCATGTGGCAGTTGATGGAGTAGCTTTTACCGGTAGTGGATTTGCGATTAGCCCCAATCTGATCGCGACCAACCGCCATGTTGTCATCAATGATGCGACTGGCGCATGTATCTCACCCGAATATTTGCAGGTGATTACCGATCGCGGCTCGTTGCAAGTTACCGCGATTCATTTGCCTTCTTGGGGTGCAGATGATGTGGCAATTTTACAAGTTCAGTCAGCCGCAATTCCCCTAATGCCGCTCCGACTTGGCTTTTCGGAATTGGTAGAAGTCGGCGAGAGAATCATGACGATTGGCTTCCCCGCGCCGGAAAGTGGTAGTTTCCAAGAAAATTTATACTGTAATACTGGATTGGTAAATCGGATTCGATCGAGCCAATTTTGCACCGAGCGAGTTTTAGAAGTGAGCATTCCGCTTCAAGGAGGCATCAGTGGCGCGCCGATCCTCAATCAATTGGGAGAGGTCATCGGACTGTTAACTTTTTCTACCGAGCGTCAGCAAGCATCCTCGACTGGACAAACTGTCTATCAGCAGTCGTTTTATGCAATTCCCGTCGAACTTCTCCGCCGCTTGCGGGCAGAGATTCAACTCGACGATTTACTTTAAAAGTGCCCAACGCGCCAAATTTGTAAGTTTAGCCAGTAGGTTAACAAGTTACTATGTAATCTAAAGCTAGTCGATTTTCCGCAGGGGACGCTACGGGTGGATGATTTATGCCAATTTCGGATATATTTTGGAAATTTAGAATTTGGCTCGTCATCGTTCCTGCCGAGCGAATAGAGCTGCTGCTACTCTGGGCTTGACCCCGATCGGAAACACGAAGACATTCATCGGGGAATTTCCTAAGACCGCAGGTAAGTGGTACAGTTGCCGTTGGTCGATCGCTATTCCATTTAATTCGCTAGCATGTGCCGCCTCTCGATCGAAATTCTCATCCTGATAGGCTTCGACATAACGTCGATCTACACGCCAATTGGCTAAGTCAGCACCGTAAACACTTTCAGCCCAATAATTATTAAAATGGCAGACATCGAAATTCACCCGTGGATTAGCTCGTTTAGTTGTAGTTACTAAGTTATTAACAAAGGTGGTGAGATTGGTAACAAGCCGTTCTCTTTCTGCACTCGACTTAGTTTGGAGTAGATTGGGGGAATAGGATAAGTAATCGTCAAATTGCACCGCATCAACTTGGGAATATTTGTGGAGGAATTCAGCAACTACCGACTGGTAAAACTCAGCCACTTCGGGATTGGCAACATCAAGAATGTAGCGCGGGTGCTGCGGATCGGAAGTATCCATTTCTGGTAGCAACCAATTACGCTGCACTGCTAGGGAGTAAATCGGACTATCTCGATCGATTTTGATTCCTGTCTCGAAGTAAGCATGAAATTGCATCCCCTGTTTGCGGGTTTCATCGATCGTCCACGCTACCGCCTTGGGATTAAAATGATGGGAACAGTGAGCGGTGCCCGTGAGTTTTTTAGTCACGCCACTGGCATACATCGCGCACCCATTGCCCCATACGCTCTGAACGATCGTATTAAAACCACTGGCGCGAAAGTGACGCACGCGATCTCGAATTTCCCGTTCGCTGGCATTGGCTGTTAATTCAAATCGACCTTGATAGATGCCGACAATCCGTTGTGACTGGGACTTGGTAGTGACAGGTGCAAACGGGGCATAAACCGCTTTTGGTAAGACGAAGGAGCGTGCGGTATCGGTAGTAGCGATCGCTGCGAGTGCTGTCATCGCCCCCAAAATAATTGCCGATTTCCAATTCAATTTTGTGCCGATTTTAGTTAACATGACCTTCGCTCAAGCTGGTAAAACCACTTAAAATTAGATGCAAAAACTGAGCGGCTAAAGACTAGTAGCAGCGTCTAATTTATGGGTGGTGGATAAATTTTGGGAAATAAAAGCGAAACTTATCTATCGAATGCTTTTATTCCCTCTGGTAATAGATACTCGGATAGCTAAGTAAAATTACGCAGATAGAAGGTCAACTTATATTAAGCAGTAACGCCAGTAGTTGGAGAACTACTGGCGTTATGATGGAAAATCGCTGCTTGAAATATAGATCTCGACCCCTCGATACCGAGCGACCTTAAATTCGAGCGATATTGAGGTCTTGACTTAATTGCCTTCGGGAGTCGATCGTTCTATTTGAATCACGCTCGATATTTGTTATGGTAAGCTAACTATAAATAATCAATATCGATGTCTGCCAAAGATATCTACCATAACCAAGTTAGAACTGCGCTTGAGAAAGATGGATGGAATATTACCCACGACCCGCTGATTATTGGGTTATCTTCCGGTCGTCAGCTACGGGTAGATATTGGAGCAGAACAGCTAATCGCCGCAGACAAGGAATCAGAGCGAATCTCTGTAGAAATAAAGAGTTTTTAGCTCCTTCGACAGTATCAGAATTTCACACTGCCTTGGGACAATTTCTCAAATATCGAGTAGCTTTGAAAGTTAAAGAACCAGAGAGGGTTTTGTTCTTAGCCGTACCTGTCGATATCTATAATGACTTCTTTGGTGAAGAAATAGCTCAATTGAGCGTCACAGAATATCAGGTAAAATTATTAATTTTCAATCCGGATCGAGAGGAGATAGTAAAGTGGATAAATTAAATAACTATCGAGAAATTGTTAAGAATATATTATTAGAATATAGCAATTATAAATCTGCCTATGGAGAGATCGATACGGAAGTATCTTTCGATTTAGAACGCGATCGATATCAATTGCTTAGTATTGGTTGGGAATCACAAAAACGAGTCTATGGCTGTGTAATTCATATCGATATTAAGGACGATAAAATCTGGATTCAGCAAGATGGGACGGAAGTAGGTGTAGCAAATGAGTTGCTAGCAATGGGTATTCCCAAGCAAAATATCGTTCTTGCTTATAAATCGCCGAGTGTTAGGAAGTATACTGAATTTGCAGTAGGTTGAAAAAGGTTATTGCGATTCCGACCGCTCAAAACATTGAATTCGATCGCAGTTTTACCGTAGAGATTACCTTTGCTCGATCGTGTGGAATTTACAGCTAGAAATAGCGATCAAATTCATCTAAATTAAATCCCGATGCCGCGCGAAAATGAAATCTTGATCGACAGACTCATTGCTTGGCGATCACAGCAAGAAACGATTGAACTCAAGGTCGAATCGGTTTTGAATTCTTGACTTGATTGGTATGAAGAGTGGATTATTCTAATCCCAATCTTCCCCGAAACTCTGGATCGTATTTTGCGCTCTGCCAATTTTTGGCGAGTTTTACCTGATTGGGGGTTATCTGAGTTGGGCGAGTATTCCCACGATCTTTATATGTCGTAAAATCCGCACCTTCGAGATCTGCATTTCGTAAATTGGCTCCTTTGAGATAGGCACCTTGAAGAATAGTCCCTCTAAGATCGGCACCTTCAAAATTGGCATCATCGAAATCGACAGTATGGAAGTTAGTACCTTTAAGATGGGCACCTTCGAGGTTAGCAGATCTGAAACTGCTTATTATGATGATTTCATTAGCTGTTCTTTTTTCAATATATACACTTTCAAAATTGGCATTTTTCAGATTGGCATGTTCAAAATAGGTGTCTGAAATATGCGCATTTTGGAAATTGGCTCCTTCAAGATTAACCCCTCGGAAGTTGGCTCGTTCAAGTTGGGTTCCTTGGAAATTAATATTGGGTAAATTAGTACAAGTGAAGTTTTTAGACTTTAAATCTAATTTTCCTAAGTCATATCTCATAACTCTTAATACGTCGATTGCTTTCAAGAAATCTTGTGTGCATTCATATGTAGAAGCATTGTTGATTGTGAGTATAGCTGAATTAATTTGAGAATCTCTTGCTGCCAATCCTACAAATATTCCAGGAACAATCATTCCGAGTGCTATGAACCTACCGATATTCCATCGCTGTTGCTTACCACCAGCCACTAAAAAATCACTAACGATCGGTTTCAACTTGAGAAATCGACTCCGATTCTGCGAGAACTTCCGTGCCTCTTTTAACTTCTTCCCACCCCACAAATCCACCTTCGAGCGTTTATTTCGATCCCACTTAATTGCCGCCGACTCAATCTCCCTAATCCGCTCCAACTCATGCCGATAATCCTCAATCCAACCCGCTAATTTTTGCCAAGATTGAATCAAAGTCTCGTGAACGATTTCGACAGTTTGTTCGTTGGTAGTCTTATCTCGATCGGTCTTCAATAGTCGCTCTGTCGATAGCGGCACCACGATCTCCTGCCAGTTATACTCACCGATATCCGCATAAGTAGCCGTCTGGCGGGTGTTAGCCGTCTTATCGTCGCCCAACGTCACCAAGCTCAGGAGTACCTGTTTGAATTCCTTGATCTTATCCTGTCGCACGTACCCGTCATAGATCTTGTCCGCCAGATTCGCTAGGACAATTTTTAGACCCTGCTCCCCGCAGATGGTATCGTAAGCATTGTGAGTGAGCAAACGCGGTTGTTGGTGCTGCCAGAGCAGATCGAGTACCATTTGCAACAGGGGTAAATTCCCTGCATCATTGCCTACATCACTAATCAATCGATCGACCAAACGCTTCTCAAATTCGACATTAAGTTTGGCGACAGGTTCGATAATTGCGGCTCTGAGTCGATCGCGAGTCATTCCCACCAACTCTTGGGGGCGATAACGCTCCAATAGTGGTCGAAAATCGTCATCATCCACGTTATTTTGCAGTTTTGGTGAGAAATCATCCCGCAGCGTAAACACTAGCGTAAAATAAGGCGCATTCCTAACTGCATCCGCCAGACTGGCGAGGAATTTCTGTCGAATTGTCAGATCGGTTACTTGAGTGAATAATTCCTCAAATTGGTCGATAAATAATAACACTCGATCCTTATCGGGAGTGCGAATATCGGGGAGTTTTTTGGTGAGTAAATCCTTGTTGCTCTCTAGATCGATATCGAGTTCGATTTTTTGGGTGCGTAAATCCAGATCGCTTTCTAGATCGATGTCGGGGCGATCGACCTCAGCAATTGCCTGAGCTAGGGCAGCAAACGGCTTCTGCCCTGGACGCATCGTCAGGATTTGCCATTTGCACTTAGGATCTTGCCGTAATTTGGGAATTAACCCCGCTTGGACTAAGGAAGACTTCCCACTCCCTGAAGCCCCAACGATTCGCACTAATGGCTCGCGTGCAGCTAGCTCGGCGACTCGATCGACTATCTCTTCCCGACCATAAAAATTATCAGCATCGTCTTCTGTGAATGCTTCTAAATGCTTGTAAGGCGATCGAATCTTACCCAAACTCTGCCAAGTCGGAGAATTAACTAACCGATTTTGAATCACGATCGGCAGCCAACTAGCACAGGGATACTCATTCTCAACTTCAACTAACTGTTGGCGGGCAAATTTGACCGCATCATCAAACTGTTTTCCTTCAGTAAAGCAGTCCGTTCGCTGATTTGTAAAAGCGAAAAGGAATTAAAGCTATAACAGAGAAGGGATAGAGCAAAACAGCTCGTCAAAAAGAGCGGGAGCGGGTGATGAAGGAAGAAATAGAGCAAATTAGTTCAGAACGGATTGATG
>JANXVE010000007.1 GCA_025351825.1 Chamaesiphon sp. 341R_metabat_111
CATCAATCCGTTCTGAACTAATTTGCTCTATTTCTTCCTTCATCACCCGCTCCCGCTCTTTTTGACGAGCTGTTTTGCTCTATCCCTTCTCTGTTATAGCTTTAATTCCTTTTCGCTTTTACAAATCAGCGAACGGACTGCAATTAAGCAAGCCTGTGAAAATGCTCAACATAGCATTCTCAGCACCTATTCAACTTCAATTTATAGCTCCAGACAGGAAACTATTTATCCCAAAGTTTTATTGGCATGTGCTTTGGCAAACAAAGATGATACAGGCTGCTTTCGGGCAGTAGATGTGAGAGAGCCACTGTCAAGGATTTTAGGAAAAGAATACACTACAACTTCTGCTTTCAATCGACATCTCAATCAATTTTGTGAAGAGTCTAGAGGTAAAATATTGGAGAAAAAAGGAGTTGAGCGACACTATCGATTTCGCTTTGTCAATGCAATGATGCCACCCTACATCATCATGGAAGGTTTAAGAACAGGAATGATTAACTTAGAACAATTTCAGTCTTGATAAACTTAAATTGGGTGAATTAATCGATCGCAATTTTAGACCTTTAAATCTACTTGACTAAATCCTCGGCGTAACTGGAGCTGTCGATCGAGCCAACGATGTCTAATTCTACCTCCGATCGCGGGAGCCAACAGACTCGCAGCATGTCGCAGGATCGGGTAATTGTGCATCAATTCGGCTTGAGCGACTTCGGCTTGTTGGAGGCGTTGAATCTCGATGATTTCGGGTTCTCGTTCGGTTTGGATTTGGGCGAGTGCGGTATCAATTGCCGTTAAATTTGGTGACTGCTGCAACGCTGGCACTAGGTGATTGGTGGCAACGATGACATCTCGCAACGCCATATTAATTCCCTGAGCGCGAATCGGGGACATCGGATGTGCAGCATCCCCCAGTAGCAGCACTCCAGGTCGATGCCACTGCGGACAACGCCCGACCACGATCGATAATAATAATGGTCGCTCGATCGCATCCTTCTGGGCACGAAAATGGCTGGCTAACCACTCAGGCGACGCTGCTGCTAGTTTTTCCGCCCAATCGACTTTTTGCCATTCGACGGGCTTGTCCCGATGCAGTGACCAGCCCACCTGAAGATTGCCCTCAGAGCCTTGGAATACCCCAAAAGCATTCTGCCCCCGCAACACCGAATGGAACACGTTCTCAGCCTGAAAATCAGGGCTGGTGGGCAGTTTGAACCAAAGAATATCAAAGCTCTGATTGACTTGGACTAGTTCTAACTGAGCCTGTTGACGGACGATTGAATTGCGCCCGTCAGCACCAATTACTAGATCGGCGGCGATTTCCCGATCGTCGCTCAGTCGTACGCCCGATACTCGCTCGTTTTGCCACAATAGCTCCCGCACGGCGGTACCTTGAATTAATTCAAAGTTTTCGCATTGAGCAGCTCGATCCAAAACTGCCTCTAATAAAGCGGGCTGGGAGACAAGCGTACAGGGCTTACCACCAGACTCCATCGGCTCATCCACCCGAAAGATCGGTCGGTTTTCAATGTGGAATTCCCAGGCATCGATCGATCGATGTGGTATCTGTTCGACTACATCAGCAAGTCCCATGCGATCGATCGCATCCAAACCGCTAGGCATCAGAGCTTCACCCCGAAAGATCCGCCGAAAGCTGCCGGAAGCTTCGATTAATTTAACTGAAATACCTCGCTGTGCCAGCAACATCGCCAATGTTAACCCCGTCGGACCAGCACCAATAATTACAACTTGGGTCATTGTTTGCACCTAGTACAGCTTTCAGCATACCCCGATTGGAGCAGGCTTGCATAAAATAGCACAGACAACTAATCGAGCATTTACCGGAATCGACTACTCCGCATCGCTGACGATTCGGGATGTTGCTAAGGAATTAGCCGCTGGGAAGGCCACTTTTGCGATCTCTGGTTTGCCACCAGAAACCAGAAGACAATTCGTTGGCGGAGCCTCTCAGAATGAGAATCGAGATGGACTGACGGATTTAATCGGTGTCGATCGATTTTTCAACCATTTAGAAGAAGCGTTGGCGGTTTTTCATGAATGATTTTTCAGATAAGATCGAGATGTGTTATTTGTAGATCGACACCATGAGCGAAACTAATCTTAATCCCATCGCACTATATACTTTGAATCCACTCTCTCGGTTTTCAGATCGAGCAGCCGATTATGTCAAATATCGACCGAGCTACCCCGCAGCAGTAATTGATACCATTTTGGATAGATTGGATGCCGCAACGCTGGTAGCCGCAGATATTGGTGCGGGTACGGGCATTTCTTCACGGTTATTAGCCCAGCGCGGTGTCCTGTTAGTTAGTCCACATTTTACCAATATCCGATTATCTACTTTTGCCAATCATCAAGAATTAGATCTAGCAGGATTAATCGGGCGGGTGCGGAGTAATTCTTACACCCCGAAGGAAGGAGCCTTGCTCGATCGACTAATCTTAGATCTAGAAAAGCTGCACGATCGCTTTCAAAATGAAGATGGTTTTGTCTATCTCAAATACTCTACTAGCCTACACATAGCCGAACCTTTCAGTTGATGCCAACTACACTAACGATCCTGAATTAAGCTGGTTTGTTCTGACTTAATATTAATAGCCTTTTGTTGACTGGGTAACGTTCCAGCCACCATAAATCCAACTCCGATCGTGGCTATCCCCAAGCCTGCATACCAAATAATTTGTTTCCGAGTCAGAGCCGCGATCGCTCCCATTGAAATTTTCACTTGCATACATGGGATCTTATCATTCTTTTTTAATACGACGATTTTCGCGATCGCAATTAATATTGCCGCAGGCATAATTTGAACGATTTAAAAATCGTTCAAATTATAGCAATCCGGTCTGAGACACTATAAAGCTGTTTATATCTATGGTAATCATTGAATTCTAACTCTTAATTAGTTAAGAGATAAGGGGAGGTTATGCTGCTAATTCTCGATCTAGAATCATTGGGGATTGACTATGATTGTGGAATCCAGATACTCTGATGATAAGTAAAAACTATCCAGAGTAAAATGCTAATTTTTAAAAATATACTAAAGACGCTAGATAAAATATCGGTTATTTTAGCAATAAGTTTATATTATGGCAGTGCGGCAATCGCTCAATCTGCTCCTACGAGTCCTGCCAGCACTTCAGAAAAATTTACTAATACTCAAATCTCACCAACAGAGCAAAAAATTGAGGATCGATCTCTACAAAGGGATGTTGCGACCTTGAAATTTTTAGTAGAAAAATATAACTGTAACGATGGATCTAATCCCGATCTCGCTGTTCGAGATGGACAACAGATCGTTGGCGCAGCCTCTCTGTTCTCGGAGCGTTCCGAAGGGAAGGAGAATCGCACCCGCTTTGCTGCTGGACTCCAGGCTTGTATCAAGGAGATCGATAGATTGGTAGCGCAGAAAATTGACGCACCTGTTACTAAAGAGGATCTAGAGACAATCAGACGCTTGCAGGAGTCATACGCCACAGAACTAGCCACTCTCAAAACTAAAGTAAATAGCGTCGAAGCTAAAGTTGCTGCTGTTGACAAACAGCAATTTTCAATTACAACTAAGCTCAGTGGCGAAGCAGTATTGACGATGGCTGGTGCCAGCGGTGCCAATCCCGCTGTTGCAGGTAGTGGTAACGCCAATATCGCCTTTACCAATCGTGTCCGGCTCAACTTGACTACTTCGATCCCTGGTGGGGGCACCCTGATTACTGGGCTGCAATCTACAAATGCAGGCAGTGCCAGCAGTATTCAATCTGCCCTCGGCTATAACGATCCTGCGGGTTTAAATAGCAGCACAGTGCGGTTGGGTTCTGAAGTGCAGTTTCCTGTCAATCCCAGTAGCGGTAATACTCCAGCATCCCTAACTCCTGTTGCCAACAACAACACCCGTTTGTATAAGTTATTGTATTTACAACCCGTTAACAGTAAATTAACCGCATTTGTGGGTACTAATGCCGAAGTCACCGATGCGTTCCCACAGATATCGCCCCTATTTGATGACGCTCAAGGCTCGATTTCGCGATTTGGGACGACGGCGGCAGTAACTAGGGCTTCCGGCGGTACTTCTGGGTTTGGATTGGCTGCTGCTGGCGGTGTCATCTGGCAACCGAGTACAGAATTTGACGTGCGGGCACTCTATGGCAATATCAACGCCTCCGTGCCTGGTGATTCTTTAGTAGGTGGCGGTTTATTCGGCGGCAGCTACATTTTTGGTACTCAATTAACCTACAAACCTAGTAGTAATTTAGGAGTAGCCTTGAATTATGCGTTTAGCTCCCACAAGATTAATATCCTCGGCACAGGGCTGACTTCTCAAGATATCAATGCCATTCCTACCAACAGTGCAGCGACTTCCCTCTCAAATCGGATTAACCTCAATAGCTTGGGTTTGACTGCCAACTATGGAATTACACCTAATCTAGATTTGACAGCGACGGGAAGTTTGATATCTTCTAACCTGCCTGGTGTCGATGCCAATGCTACCTTTACAAGCTGGATGGTAGGTGGAAGCTTGAAAGATGCATTTGCTCCTGGCAATCGCCTGGGCATCCTCTTTGGGCAGCCCCTCAACCGTTCTGCACTGGGCGGAACTCAAGCGGGCGCGAATAATGCCACGGCTACTCCCTATCAGTTGGAAACCTTTTATAACATCCGCGTTAGCGATAATGTCTCGATTACGCCAGGGGTATTTTTTGTGTTTAATCCCGAAGGTATTGCCGGAACACCAACCACAACAGTTGGTGCGCTGAGAACGACTTTTAAGTTCTAGGCAAGTAGACACCTCGCCAATCTCGTTGGCGCAGTCTCTCCCTTGGAGAATCGCTAATTCAAGACTAGCAAAAGCATCTTCATTTCGATCTGTTTAATTAGCTGGTTTGCTAATTAGACAGATCGAAATACGATCGTTTTCGATTCAGAAACCAAGATAAAAGTAGGAGAGCTGACATTTTGAGAGAGTAGTTTGGTTAAAGCATCAGGGTGAATACCCAGATTGAACAGCCCAGCTAAACCCATAACTAATCCAAAACCAGTGGGGAGCAGCGCAATTAGATACAGCCAGAATTTATTAGTCAAGGCTGTAACAGCTAATAACGAAATAGCGATCGAGACAGCAGCATCGGCTAGATCGAATCGATCGTCATGGAAATTTAGAGCATCATAAGTTTTCCGATCTTCTTCCTGCTGACTATCTCGATCTTTTTTATCTATGGCTTCTAACGGGTCAATATCCATAAAGTAATCGGTCGATATTTTACGACAGTTAAACAAATAAGCTAGGATAAATTGCACAATTCCAGCAATTCCCGATCGAAAAAGGTTATGGCCTTAATGTGCTATCTCTTTCCTATTCTTAATTTACCGCCTAACGGTTGAATTAGACGATCTCGTTAAGAGGCTGTTTGAAAAGTATAAGATCGCACTCGCAAACCCTAGAAAATTCCCCCTGTCTTGTCTCGCTAAATCGTCGGGGAACTAGGCGTGCGCGAGCCACTAGCCCCGAATACAGCCAGGATTCGAGCCGAGAATAATCACTCGATCGGCCAGAAATACGGCTTCCTCGGTGTTGTGAGTGACAATTAGGATAATTTTAGAAGGGAAGGTGTTTGCGTTTCACAGATCGTCGATTTCCCCCCGTAGATTCTCAGCAGCCAGGACATCCAGCACTCAAGAGGGCGTTTAATTCGGGTAAAGATACTCTTGACTTGAAGAAAATATGGTGTTTATTCTTCCTATGCTTGTACAACCAGATATTCAAAAAGCATTTAATTATACTCTCCAGGAAGAACAGTTTTTATAACAGTAACTCCGCCAAATTTCTGTCCTGACATTCTCAGTAATTCATCACCTGAAAATTCAAAGCCAAGCTTTAGTCCTATCTGTGCAACCTCATCTGCCGTTGATGCTGTGGACACTTCGTTTTTAAGTGCAGGATCGGACTGCATTTTCTTTAAAAACGCTTCAAGTCGATCTAAAGCCATATTTGAGATTCCTATTCTTTGTTAGTCGCTTATATTAAACAATGAAACTATTACATGCTTCAAGTAAATTCTATCATTCTTTTAAGATACAGCACTTTCCAGTAATATGCAGTACGTTATTAGATAGGTTATCCAGTGACTCAGAATCTAAAATCAGTTCGATCGTGGTCGATCGATCGGCATCACAATTACTCGTGACATAGTGAGTAATCCCATTCCACACCAACCCGATCGCCGCAGAGGGCGGTTCTAATACAGCACCATTAGTAATTAGACCATTGGATAATACCACTTCTAAGTTAAACCCTTTAATTTTGCTAGTGAGTTACTGCATTCTTAGCGATCGAATCATTAACGGATAGAGCTAATTTATCCCCCAAACATTCTCGCAACTTGGAGGCGATCTCCTTGTACCTGCCAACCGAACTAGTAGCTAAATCTTTCTCCCGAATCATCACCATCGCGTACTGCTAAAGTAAAACTACAGCGGTTATCGTCGTTAGATTATTACTAAGTTTGCGGGGCTTGTACTTGAGTAGAGTATTATCAAAATTTCCATAGGTGATATCTTTCTCAATCTCGGCAATCTTCAGCTTGGCGTTAGATCTCCCTACTGGACTATTGTGTTTAGCTAGGCTGAAGCTGTAAGACTTACCATCATGGGAAAACCTTACTAGTAGGCTATTGCCGCGTTTTTCGATGTGCATAAAACAGTGGGTGAAACAGTGGGTGATAAACCAACCAAATCAACCAAAACAGCATATAAATTGCCAATATTACCAATTGGTAAACAGCAAAAATCGGCTATCAGGACATGATTTGTCTTCTGAAAGCCTTGCCAGCTATATGTTTCAACCCGAAGCCCTCAATGAGGCTTGAACTCATGACCTCTTCATTACCAATGAAGTGCTCTACCACTGAGCTATGAGGGCGTTTGTGAAAGTGGGCCGAGCTGGATTTGAACCAGCGTAGGTCTCCCAGCAGATTTACAGTCTGCCGCCATTAACCACTCGGCCATCGACCCATTTGTTTCACAGTTATCAATAATAGCATAGGTTGCTGGAAATACCAAGCAAATTGCTAATTATTCTTCGACCGCCTTGGTGGCGCGCTTCTCTACGAGACGCTCCGCGAACGCGTTCGGGTGGATTCTAGTTGGGATAGGAGTCCGCCGCAGGCATCGGTGAGGAGGTCGATAACATAGTCAAAGCCTTCTGCACCGCCAAAATAGGGGTCGGGGACTTCTTTATCTGGGTGTTGGCTGGCGAAGTCGCACATCATTTTTACCTTGCCTCGGTACTTTCCTTGAGGGTCGAGGGCGAGAATATTTTGGTAATTTTCGCGATCCATTGCGAGGATTAGATCGAAGTTGGTGAAGTCGGATTTGGTAAATTGTCTGGCACTGCCGATCATGGGGATATTGCGTTTGACGGCGGCGGCTTGCATTCGCCTGTCGGGTGGATTGCCACTATGATAGTTGGCTGTGCCAGCGGAATCGCATTCAATTTCGTTGCTGAGAGTGGATTGGGCCGCGAGGTGGTTCATGATATTTTCGGCAGCGGGGGAGCGGCAGATGTTGCCGAGACAGACGAAGAGGAGCTTCATATTAGTTGAAAGTTGAAAGTTGATAGTTGTTGGCGTAGCCTTTCCGGAGGAAAATAGTTAGGGTTTTTGCTTTAGCTTCCTTAACTCATCGATCGAATCCAAATAATCAGGAATTGCTTCACCTGTGGCGATGCAGGCGGCTCGATCGACTGCAAGCATGTCTATGCCTGAGAATATTTTACCAAACTTGACGGTTTGACCGCGATCGGGTTTCCAGTCAGGGCTAATCATCCGGATGTCTGCATCTACAACTGCGCCGTCGAAGAGATGTCCGATACAGAAGTAGACATCTTGAAGAATTTTGGGGACTGAAGGGACGTGGAGTTGTCCGCGTGATTTGAGGCTGCGGGAGTGGTATTTCGATCGCGGAAAGAGTCCGTAGAGATTTTTGAGGGAGGCGGAAATCAGGGGTTTGTCTTTGAGGATGGTGCGTTTGAAGGTGCCGATGGTGATTCGACAGTCTACTTGCTGGAGGAGTTCGGGTGCCCACATGGTTTGGAACCGAACCGGATCGGGGGATCGGTTGGGATATTCGATCAGTGGAAGGGTGTCGGCATCGAGTAGTTCCATGCCTTCGTCTAGTAATGCGTACACGCCATGTTTGCTGGCGATATCATGGAGGCTGACGGGGGAGCAAACGCCTTCGACGATCGAGATGGTAGCATTGGGACTGGCTTGCCGCAGGGCTTGCAAAACTTTTCTGAGTACGCCGATGCTGACGGTGACGGGTGCGCCGACGGGATAGCCGAGGTTGGGTTTAACAAGAATATGTTTGGCGTTATGGGCGGATGCTGGCGGTTGATAGACAAATGATTTAGTAGAATCGGCGTGCATGATGGAATTTGGAATAGTCCAGCGATCGAAGATGTTACGATCGATAGTGTGACGCAATTTTGAAGGTGTGGGGAAATATCGATGTTGCTAGATCGAATTAGCGATCGTCATGAGCTGCGATTGCTTCAAATTGAGGATGCCCAGGAGCTATTTGCCCTCACTGATGCAAATCGCAGTTATTTACGCCAATGGTTGCCGTGGCTGGATCTCATCACTCAGGTTGATGACACGCGGAACTTTATTTCTAGAACAATAAGCCAGTTTATCGAACATGAAAGTGTCGTTGCGGCTATTTGGGATCGTGGCAAGATTGTTGGGTTGGTTGGCTTTAATCGGATCGATAGGCAAGATCGGATTGGTTACATTGGTTATTGGCTGGCGGAATCTGCTCGGGGCAAGGGAATAATGACCAAATCTTGCCAAAGTCTAATTAATTATGGCTTTACGACGCTGAAACTCGAACGAGTAGTAATTGCTTGTGCCACTAAAAATCACCACAGTCGGGCGATTCCGCTCCGATTGGGTTTTATCCATGAAGGTGTTATTCGCGATGCTGAATGGCTGTATCAGGAATTTGTAGAACACGATATCTACGCTCTATCTATCGAAGATTGGAAGAAATCATGAGTAAACCTAGATTAGCGATTACATTGGGCGATCCGGCGGGAATTGGGACAGAAGTGGTGTTGAAGGCGATCGCCGATCGATCCTTGGCAGATTACAATCTGACTTTGGTGGGTAATTTAGAGTTGCTGCTCGATCGATATCAACAGTTACGCCACCAGATTTTAGACGAGATTGAATTAGCAAATCCGGCTGACTCGAACATTATTGACGTGCCTCTAGATCCGGCAATTCGACAGAGTGTAAAAATCGGGGAGGGGAATGCGGCTAGTGGTGCGGCGGGGTTTGCTTATCTGGATCTGGCGATCGATCGCACCTTAGCTGGAGACTTTGAGGCGATCGTCACCGCACCTATCGCTAAATCGGCTTGGTTGGCAGCGGGACACAACTTTCCAGGCCAAACTGAGTTACTCGCCCTCAAAGCGAATGTAGACCGCTTTGGGATGCTGTTTGTGGGTGTTTCGCCTCATACTGGTTGGACGTTGCGAACGCTGTTGGCAACGACGCATATTCCCCTCGATCGGGTGTCGCAAGCTCTCACGCCGGAATTACTCAGCCTGAAATTGGAGCTATTAATTGAGTGTTTGCAGGCAGATTTTGGACTGCAATCGGGGACAATTGCGATCGCGGGACTCAATCCTCACAGTGGTGAGGGTGGACAGTTGGGGCGGGAAGAAGTGGATTGGATGAATGGTTGGTTAGCGCAGATGCGGGGGATGTATCCGCAATACAAGCTGCTGGGACTGTTGCCGCCGGATACGATGTGGGTGAAGCCAGGACAAGCCTGGTTTGGCACGCATCCCCAGCCCGAAGCGGCGGATGCTTATTTGGCTCTGTATCACGATCAGGGATTGATTCCGGTGAAATTAATGGCATTCGATCGAGCGATCAACACCACGATTGGTTTACCATTTGTGCGGACTTCGCCGGATCACGGTACGGCGTTTGATATTGCTGGATTGGGAATTGCGGATGCGCGAAGCATGGTAGAGGCGATTAAGCTGGCGGCTCAATTAGTTGAGAGTCGAAATCGAATCACTTTCCCAGTGACAAATTAGACATTTGGTGGGATGGTGAATTACAGATGTCTATTTCTTGAGCGGGAAAAGAGTAATATCAACTAAAACGTCGATCGAATCTTGAATCGAAATAGTGCTTTTTCTGGCTATTACAGGAACCACACAAGGTTTGGAGATTGCTAATATCGTTGCTGCCACCTGTAGCGAGGGGAATGATATGATCGATCGACAGTTTGGTAGTTTTTCCACAGCTTTGACACTGATGGTTGTCACGCTGGAATACATATTCTCGAACTTCTTTCGGGAAGCTAATTCGTTTAGATTTTTCTGGCATATTATCAATAGATCCGTAGGGGCGGGTTTATGCTGTTTGTTTCAATCGTACTAAAAATTGATGTGCGAACCCGCCCAACCCCACTAGTTTTGTTCGATCGATCCTACAGCTTCTAAATCAGGAATTATTTGTTTGGATCGATCGATCATGATTAGATATGTTAGGTGTGAATATATAGTGTTCGGTGTTTAATTGATGGGGCGGGCGGGTTCGATCGTAGATTGTTGGTACGATCGATATTAATCGCATAAACCCGCCCCTACAGATCTAATTAACTTCTGCTAATCCGAATGATGCTCGATCGACTGGCGTATTAGCAATTTTAGCTGTATTGGCTTGCTGACGATCTAAAGATAGTACACTCTTGAATGCTTGATGAAAAGATCCACTTGTACTTGTAAAATCAGTTCGATTGAACTCCATAGATTCTAAATTCTCTCCATTCCTGTCTGTATATGAAAAATTGCCATAATCTTGATAAATTAACACTTCTGTACTACCATGTTTGAGGCGAAAATTAAATTTAATAAATTTACATTCATCCTCATCCTCATCCATACCAAAAGAAGTACTTATTAATGGTTGAGATTCACTCATGTAGAGCAAATCTTCGATGGTATTATAGATACAAACAATGTCAGGAACAACAAATTCAGTAGTCATAAATTAATTATTGTAATGTTACTCTTATATAGTACCCACACAGAACTTCGATCGATCGCTATGATGATCGATCGAACCCCCATCGATTAATTACTATCCCCAACCAGAATCAACTCTGCTGAAACTTCAGCAGCATCATTAATCGGCAACAATAACAGTTCAGACTGATTCAAAGTTGGCAACCGATGCCGATCGAGTTGCATTGCTTCCAGACAGCTATTAATTCCTTCAACAGCCTGATTGAACACATCAATCTGTTGTTCTACCTCTGCTAACTGGCGTTGGTTTTGACGAATCTTTTCTTCAGACTCCTTCTCTAGTGCCTTGGCTAAATATGCGCGAGCGCGATCGTATTGAGCGAGGATTTGTTCGGCTTGTTGATTAGCTCCAGGTAATAGTTGATTGTTGAGGGATTGATTGATCACTTGGCGGAACGATCGCATGACGGTATCGCGCACCTTTTCTTCAAAATCAATCTTTAATAGCTGACGAATCGCTGGTTCGGCTTCGATCATATTATAGTGATCGTAACCGCGACAGGCTTGTTGGAGGGTTTGACGGAGTTGAAAGAGGGAAGACGTTCCTTCGGTGAAAAATTCGGGACGTTCGCGGACATATCGATCGCATTCTACTCGCGCGGCATTGATTAAGGCACTAGAAACGATCGTTTCTAGTTGTTTGAGGTTTTGTTCGATGCCGCTATCATTACCTAATAAACGATAGAGATTGCGATGATATTCCTGCTTCTGAATTTGGGTAATTAGTTGTTGAAAGAAATTGCGAACTAATTCTTCGACGGCGGCGACGAGGACATCTTCTAAACCATTGGCTAAATAGTAGAATGCTTCACTCAAAATGCCAATTAAAGGCACAACTGAATTGCGGCGATGGCTGGATTGGGCTTGTTGGTGAACGTGACTGACTGAGAAAGTCGTCAGTAATTCATCCAAACGGCTGACCATTTTGGCTTTGAGTTTGGTAAAATCTGCCTCGAATGCGACGTTGGTATTGCTAGCTACTACTTCATTGACAATCGAATTGATATGCTCTTGGAATCGATCGCCAACATCTTTGAGATCTTTACTTAGAAGCTGAAGCTCTTGCTCTTTAATTGCGCTGGCATCTTGCGGCTGTGCTCTGAGATGGTGCCAAGTTTCGAGATAAGTACGGCGAAGGCTGATACAGATTGGTTGGAGATCGTCAGCCAGATTTACTAATAGTAATGGGCGTTTTTCTTCCATTAAATAGCGGGTGATGGCTGTCCGAAATTCTTCGATGCCGCTATCTTTGACTAGTTGTTCGACTAATCCGCTGCCCTGTTCACCGAGGATTCGCAGGTAGTTTTCAGTTGCCGATTCATAGCTGCGGACATCTACCCGAAATTTTTCTACAGGTAATTTGCCAGAGCTGGAACAATAGCGATTAAACTCGTTGATAAATTGCGGAGTCTCGTCACTATCGGGGGTGACACTAGCTGCAAAAAAAGAATTTAGCCCAAATCTGTCACTGGCATTTGTCTGGCGCAGTTGACTTCCCCAAAATCCTAATAAGCCACTGGTTTTATATACCCGATGGGAATCGCGAAATTGCGCGCCAATTAGGTTGTCTAGCCGTTGACGGAGTTGGGAATTGTACCAAGTTTCATCAATTCGATTGAAGATATAGAAAACTCGATCTCGAACGCCAGGATTTTGGCGAATTCGTTCGAGCATTTCGGTTTCTTCACTTGTCATATCTCCAGATGATGCTGGTTTCAATACACAGACGACGGCGGAGGTATCGGGGTTCTCGATTTTGGTGTAGGTGAGTTCCGCATCCCGTTTGACTGGCGCGTCGATACCAGGGGTATCTACGAGGACGTTTCCATCCTGGAGCAGGGGATGATGACAGTAATATTCTACCCGTCGCAATACGGAACTATTGCTACCCCGCCGCGCATAGCTGGCGGCTTCCTGGAGATTTTTGAAATCAAATTGCTCCATCGAGAGGGTGCGATTTGTTGTTTTGTCAATATACTTTTTATTATCAATAAAACCTTGAATTAGCAGTTTAAATGCTGAAGCTTGCTTGGCTCGATCTGATTTGCTTTCGCCCCCTTCTTGCTGGATAATTGCGATACAAGAATCACGAAGTGTATCCATCAAGCTCTGTTCTTGCAAGAGCAAATTAGCCTGGTGCGGATCGTGTAAATTCAATCCTAGCTTTTTACCAAGTAATTGCACCTGACTTAATACTTCTGCTTCAGATAAAAAGGTCAATACTACGCGCTCTTGCTCCGGCTCGGCGTAGGCAATTTGGCATTCGGTACCTGTAGCGTGTCCTTCGGCACTGTAGAGCAATTCTCGCTCTAGCAGGGCATTGATTAGCATCGATTTACCCGCGCTAAATGCGCCTGCAAAGACGATTTCAAACGTAGGTGCGATCGCTTTTTTGAGCGATGAGCGGACTGCGCTGGTGTCTACTCGTGCTTGCAGGCTGGGTTCTTGCTGAAGGAGGTTGAGGACTGAATCTACCTGTGCTTGGAGGTTCTGGCACTGGGGTAGAGCATTCGGGCGATGGTGAGGACTCATAGTTTGGGTTGCGGTTGAAGTGGCGAGGATAGAGAAGTATGATTACAGCTCTACTATCAGTTAGATTACCCAAACCGCCATCCAATCTAGCTAACGGCTAGAGTTCTATGATTCAAATCGCTTCGGTTATTACGCGATCGAGATCGGCTACTCTCGATTAAGATTATTCACATCTTGCACCAATACATATTGACTATTACTAAGCGTAGATCTAGGGTACCCACAAGGGGCACCCCTACAGGTAACTTGTAGGGGTGCCCTTAATGGGTACCCGAGGATCTATGCGTAACACTAAGATTTTCCTACTGGTGCAAGATGTGAGATTAACTTTGCTTTTAGGATTCGTTACAATAAGTTAAGCGTCTTAAGAGCAGTAGATATGACTATTTCGATCGATCCCAAGACTTTCCTTTTGTCCAAGCAACTACCAAATCTGAGCTATGCACCGACTACCCATCGGTTTGATGAAACCTGGGAAGCTCCGCTGTCAACGCTACTGGGATTGGGGCGAGCTGCGGGTGCAGATTTTATTGAGTTCTTTTTAGAACGATCGAACTATATCAGTTGTCTGGCTGAAGATGACCAAATTACCAGTATCGCCCCCAAGCTATCGACAGGGGCAGGGGTACGGGTATTCAAGGGTAAGGCTGACTGTTATGTCAGCACCAATGACTTGTCCTTCCAGGGGCTAAAAGCGGCACTAGAGAAGGCATTGGGGATTATGGCGTTGCATTTGCCCGCGCCGAATTCTTATGTGCCGGAAATCAATCTAGAATTGCTGCGGGATTATGCCACCAAGAAGGGCAAAGATGGCTGGTTGGTTGAGTGTAGCTCCATGCGGGAAATGGCAGATGTGCTGCTGGCGGCAAATGGCAAGATGAAGCAAACGGCGACACACATCCAATCTCGGCGGGCGGCTTATTTCCGCGATTGGCAAGAAGTGCTGGTTGCATCCAGTGATGGCACATTTGCCCGCGATATTCGCCTGACTCAATCAGTGGGCTACAACTTATTATGCGCTGATGGTGCCAATCGTTCTTCCATCGGGCAGCGCGTCGGGGATACTAGCAATCCCAAGTTTCTGACTACCTGGGACTATACAGCAACGGCTGAAGACGTGGCAGAGTCGGCAGGTAAGATGCTTTACGCTGACTATGTAGAATCGGGGACTTATCCGATTATTATGGCGAATAAGTTTGGCGGCGTGATTTTCCACGAGGCTTGTGGACATCTGCTCGAAACTACCCAAATCGAGAAAAATACTACTCCATTCGCGGAAATGAAGGGACAAAAAATCGCTCACGAAAGCCTGACAGCTTGGGATGAAGGCCTGTCTGGTAATGCCTTTGGCACGATCGATATGGACGATGAAGGTATGCCCGCCCAACGGACATTATTGATCGAAAATGGCATCCTCAAGAATTTTATAGCCGATCGAGCCGGATCGATCCGGACTGGACATCCCCGCACGGGTAGTGGACGACGGAATGGCTATGCCTATGCAGCGGCAAGCCGGATGCGGAATACCTACATCGCGCCTGGTGAACATAAAGTCGAGGATCTGTTTAGTTCGATCGAGAAAGGCATCTACTGTAAGAAAATGGGTGGTGGGAGTGTTGGTGCGACTGGGCAATTTAACTTCTCGGTAGATGAGGCTTATTTGATTGAAAACGGCAAAGTTACCAAGCCGCTCAAGGGGGCGACACTAATCGGTGAAGCCAAGGAAATCATGACTAAGATTTCGATGTGTTCGGAAGATTTAGGCTTGGCGGCTGGTTTTTGTGGTTCGGTTAGCGGCAGTGTTTATGTAAC
>JANXVE010000018.1 GCA_025351825.1 Chamaesiphon sp. 341R_metabat_111
TTTAAAGGGGCGGAACTGATTTTCCCCGATGTCCTAATTCTCACACCAGCGCAAATTATTAGGAGTTAATTTTATGGCAACTTTAACCGTGCGGATACCAGATGACAAACATTTGAGACTCAAACAACTAGCCGAGACTAGAGGGATTAGCCTTAATAAGCTGATTGAGGAACTTTCTACTGTTGCTTTGGCGGAGTTTGATACTCATAATCGATTTAAACTGATGGCAGCACGAGGAAGTGTGAGTAGAGGTCTAGAATTATTAGATAAACTAGACACACTTACGTAAAAATTATTTATCCCCTGTCCGAATGATCTTTGCGGGGACTCCAGCGGCAACAACACGATCGGGCAACGATTTTGTGACTACCGCATTCGCACCAATAGTGACGTTATTGCCGATGGTAATTCCGCCCAGTACTTTTGATCCAGCCCCAATGGTGACGTTATTCCCAATGGTGGGGCGATTGATTGGGAGGTAGCTGATGTCGATTTCTTTGGCTCCCAGGGTGACTCCTTGGAGGATGGTGGCGTTGTGACCGATTTTGGTGGCTCCGATTACGGTACCGACGGGATGGGGAATATATAGCCCACCGCCGATTTCACACTGAAGACCGATCTCGATCCTAAATAATTATCTACATACATAGATACTTCAATCAATCGCTCGATACATTCTTCTCGGTAGTCTCGTTCGTCAAATCGGGTGAGATTTGCAATTGTGATGATGGGTAAAGAAGCGGGGTTGTTTTTTTCGCGCATTACTTGTTCGAGCAAATATTGCCCTTTCATTCGTCGATTTGCGGTCAGAAGAATCATGTTGTGAAGCTGGGCATATCTCCACACAACTCTATCGGTACTATTGGGGGGTAACTCAATTTCAGCAAAAGTAATGAACTGAATTGGTAATAGATCTAGCCATCCTTTAGGGGTGCATCAAAATCCGCCGATACACGAATCCGTCCCTGTAGACAACCAAATAATTGCTTGCGGTTAAATTGACGACTCTCTACTTGAAGTGTTTGATAGTATAGGTCGATCGCTTTGCTCACAATTTCACTAACATCTTGCTGAGTCTGTTTTTGAATTGATGCAATTTTCTCAGTGTATCTTGGGTCTAGTTGGGTAGTAATTTCCATAATTCAACGTATTTACTTGAGCTTCTAAATTATAACTATTTGTGAGTTAACCTACGGTGATTATTGGTGGGGAGCATAGTATCTGCGATCGCGTAACGTGCCGCAGTCAATCGAGAGCATCACACGATGCCGCTGAAGCTACCTTGCGGATTGCGGCGGGGAAGCAGAATAATTTATTTTTCAAAGGTGTCGTCAGGGTTTACAAGGAAATACTCGACGATCCGATTTTAAAATATCATGTACAGGTAACAAGTGATATCACCGATCGATAGTTCGATATTGTTCTCTTATCAGTCAACCCAATTTTCTACTCTCAAGCCAGGAATTTGTTTAAAATGGCGTAAGTTTCTTGTTACTAATGTAGCTCGATTGGCAAGGGTAATGCCGGCAATTAATAAATCTGCCCGTCCGATTTTGCGAAATTTCGATACGCCGCGCAAGCGGTCAAATTCTACTGATGCAGCATGATTAATCGGAACAATAGCTAAATCATTCAAAAGTCCTTCTGTCCGAAACAAGAGTTCTTGTGCTTTGAGCAGGTTAGCACCAGTTTCAGCTTTGAGCAAATAATCAATCCGCCCTCGCAGAATTTCGACTTTTGTAATGATAGTGATGCCAACTTCTATATCTGCTACAGCTTTTAATCGTTCGACAACATTGAAATTACCACGATGAAGATGTGTCAAGGTATCGGTGTCGAGTAAGTACATAAATTAGATCCCTAAGCTATCATCAACTTCGGGACGTTCTCTTGCTTGATAGATTGATTCTCTTAGTTGGGTGAGTGATTCATCGTCGGCTAAAGCACCTGCTTGACTGATGAGGATTGAGCTAGTATTTTTAGAACGCAACCACTCATCGATTGCTGCTTTCAAGAATCTCCAATCACTTTCGATTTTTCTCCCAGGAATATTACCTTTTAAGGCTTGATCTGTGACTGTTTCAATTGATATTCGTAGGTAGGCGGAGGTTTCTTCTAATGTTAGAACATCAGGGATAGTAAGTCTGTCCATGATTTTGATAAATTATTGTTTGTGAGTTCTTTATCAACTTCATTATAACATTTGAGGTTGGGTGGCGCAGGTGATTTTGAAAGGTGATGAAGGTTTCGCCTCGGCGGGGGGAATTGGTGGTTGCAGCAGGTGCGGTTGCACGGATATCTACGGTGTATTTGGGAGCATCAAAGCTGATACGAACGTGGGATTGGGCATCTAAATAATCTTCCAACCGTGTTTACGGAAGAAGTAAAGGGCGGATTGGATGTTGATAAGTGCCAATTTCCAAGATGAGTAAGATCCTTGTGCCCAATGGTAGAAGACTTGGACGTGAGGATAAAATACGCTACGGTATTTTTCTGACATTCTGATGGTGATATCGGCATCTTCAGAGTACATGAAGATATTTTCATCAAAAGACCTCTTGCGAAAGTCCTATAAAGATCGACACAACCTATAACTGTCGACATATTTAGTTAATCTTTTAGGATTAGTTAAAAATGCTCGAAATGATTGCTGTTAAAGGATAGCTCAAACACTTTCGCAAGAGGTCTAAAGTAGCTGATTTCGTCTAGATAGTTTTTTCTGAATAGCATGAAGCAGCCTGAAAGATAGATGACAGCTTCAAGTGAGGTGTTTGGAGATATTAATGGGGTGGCGGTGGATGAGTCTACACCGTTTTCGCCACGGAGTCCCTATGCGGTAGCCAAGGCGACGGCTTTTTGGGAGGTGGCAAACTATCGGGAGGCTTATGGGTTGTTTGCTTGTTCGGGGATCTTATTTAATCATGATTCACCATTAAGACCGGAGCGGTTTGTGACGCAGAAGAGGCCAGTGCGGTGCGGATTGCGGCGG
>JANXVE010000041.1 GCA_025351825.1 Chamaesiphon sp. 341R_metabat_111
AGTCGCCAGTACCCGTCTTATCGCCGACTTGCCAGTCAGCAGGAACACCAGCTCGAATGCGTGCTGCCCCAGTCGTATTACCCTGGAGCCAAACTCGTAATTGCAACTGGAGCTGTGGTTCTAGTTGCAATTACGAGTTTGGCTCCAGGGTAATACGACTGGGGCAGCACGCATTCGAGCTGGTGTTCCTGCTGACTGGCAAGTCGGCGATAAGACGGGTACTGGCGACTATGGTACCGCTAATGATATTGGCTTGCTGTGGCCACCCCGACGTGCGCCTGTTGTTGTCACGATCTACACTACTCAAGCTGAAAAAGATGCCAAGGCGCGTAATGACGTTATTGCATCAGCAACTCGAATTGTCGTCGATTGGCTGGGCTATGCCCCCTCCACTAGCAGAATATAGATAATACTTCTACCCTATTACTGTTAGAGATCTTTTTTTAATCGCAGAGAGCGCAAAGGGTATCGAGAAAAAGTTAATCTATAGTCTTTGATCGGGAAGGAAGTATTGTTGTTTACACGATCGTGCCAATCTTAGTTCTAAGATTGGCACTTCCCACCAGATACGTTTCAGGCACAATCTATTTGATAAATGATTGCAGCTACTTACTTACGGTCGAACTTTAGCCAGATGTGCCTTGATGAATCGATCGTCAAACATTTTACTTGTATTTACTTTTGTTTTAGTAAACCCATTCTCAAATAGGAATTTACTAGCTTCCACTGCTGCGGTAGGTAAGTAAGAGTTGTCTCTTCCAGGCTTCAAGGTTTCAACATTCTGATCGATAGTAAAAATCTTGGTACCGTCTAGGTACTCTTCGTATTCTAAGCCGCTCACACCAGCACGTTTAGCCATAATCAGCTTGGCATCATCTTTATTTTTCTTGTTTGAATCAATATAGTTAAGAGTCTCAAACCAACTATCTACTGTTGCTTGGACTTGCTCAGGGTGTTCGGTGACAAATTTTCGAGTGAATACTAGATGATCGGAAATTGCCCCACGAAAATCTTTAGAACTAAATAATTCTCTACTACCAGGTCGTTTTAAAGCTGTGGTCGTAAAAGGTGCATAGACTGCGGCTGCGTCTACTTTTCCTGCGGCAAAAGCTGCCGCAGCTTTACTTGCTTCCAATGGCACAAGCTTGATATCTTTCATAGTCATCCCCACTCTTTTCAGGGCTAAAACTAGTAAAAAGTGATCGACGGTACCTTCTTCTGTAGCTATTTTCTTACCTTTTAGATCTTTTACTGATTTAATTTTATCACTAGTAATAATTTTGTCGTTACCAGTAGAATTGTCGTTTGTGAGGACTATTACCAGATCTTTTCCTGTAGCGATAGAGCTAATAGTGTCCATTAAGGTTTGACTATTAGCATCGAGATTGCCAGTATTGAGAGCTGTAATCGAATCAACATAACTATCAAACCACTTGAGATCGACACCAAGCTTATTTTTCTGAAATAATCCCTTATCTTGAGTTACTTGCCACGGAAACCAACCAGGCCAAGCACTGAATCCTAATTTAAGATCGCTGGCTTTTGGCGTAAGAGAAGAGTTCCTCTCACTAGATGGATTACTACACCCAACGATCGTTGATAGACTTATTGAAAATAATATAGCTGTGGCAATTAAAGAACGTCGTTTCATATAAAGATACAAATAATTAGTGTGTCTATAGAAATAAAATTAAGGATTAGCTCTACCAATCAGAGATAAAACCTTTAATAGCTTTTCTAGCATCAGAAAGTGCAAAAGCCCGTTCCATATTTGCTGTGCTCTGATTGCAAGCATAAATGAAACTAATATTAATCACTCCAATATGCTCGAAAATATGTCTTAGGTAAGATTCAAAATACTTTACAACTTCATCTTGATTATCATGTGGATAATTATTCCTTTGAGTGGCGATAACTAATAGTTTCTTGTTGTGCAGTAGCCCTTGAGAACTGTGCTCATTATTTCCAACAGTAAGACCATTTCGGATAATCAGATCGATGTAAGTTTGTAAAGTAGATGGGATAGTGAACTTGAGAATAGGTGTAGCGATTAGATATCGATCGTTTACCAGGAGTTCATCTACTAATTCATTGGATAAAAATAGTTCGCCGATTGTGTCGATTGTTGATTTATCTGACGATGAATCTGCTGCATCCATCCATGCTTCTGTAACGTGAGGAATTGGAAACTGACCGATATCGCGGTAAGTAACAACATTATTAGGATTGTTAGCTATCCATTGCTCGACAAATTCTTTGGCAAGCAGACGTGAGATCGATTTCGCCGTCCTTATACTCGTATCGATCTGAAGAAGATTAGTCATGATGAATCCCTTTCCAAAATTTGATGTGCTAGTTTGTCAAGCTTGCGTATATTGAAAAACTATACTTTTATTGTTTCACAGTACCGATATCTCAAACTTCGCACCCAATACATTACACGATCGATGCCAAAACATTTATCAGATTCTTACGAACATTTATCAGATTCTTACGAATTTGGGCTAGTATTTAAAAGGAGATTGCTAACTATATGGTTATTTTCTATTTACCGATAAATAATGTGAAAATAGTTGAATTATGGTTTATGCTATTAATGTAAATCGATCGAGTAGTGTGAACTGTCGAGTCAAATGCCTGATATAGAATCAACAATAGGCAGCCCGATCAGTCTAGTCGAAATCGATAAACAGTTGAGTGAAGCTCTAGTTTTGTCCAGTCGGCAAATGGGCTGGAAGGGAATATTAGTCGAACAGTATCGACATTCTGAAGAACCAGGGGAAATTGAAGTTCCGGCTCTTCCGAATCATTGGCTCAGTTTACCGCTGGGAAAACCCGCCCATTTGACCCAAAAGCGCGATGATACTCTACATGAATCGACAGTTCAAAAGGGTGATATTATCTGTTTCCCAGCCGGACAATCGAGTTACTGGCACATAGAAGGTCGTGTGAGTGATGATTTTGACTATCAGCCAATGTTGCACATTCAGTTGCAATCGGGATTGATGAATCACGTTGCCGAAAAACTTGAGTTGGGACAGGGGCAAGTTGAGCTAATCAACTGTTTTGGCAATCATGACTTACCACTTCACAACATTGCGATGTTACTTGCTGCTGAGTTAGAAACTGAGGGATTGATGGGAGAGTTGTACCAAGAATCATTAACTCAGGCGTTCGTAGTCTATCTATTGCGAAACTATTCAACGATCGATCGCATCATTAAACCTCAGCATCAAAGTTTAACGAATACTCAGTTACAACAGACAATCGACTACATTCACGATCGGCTAGGCGGAGATTTATCACTTTTGCGGATTGCCGAAACTATTAATATCAGTCCGAATTACTTCTCTAGTTTATTCAAACAAAAAACTGGCATTTCACTACATCAATATGTGATTCGGCAACGAGTAGAGCGATCGATAGTTCTACTTCAAAAAAAAGATTTGACAATTAGTGAAGTTGCTTCACAAGTAGGTTTTTCTAGTCACAGCCATCTGACTCAACATATTAAACGGGCTACGGGGATGACACCAAAACAGATCGCTAAAACTAGAAGATCTTGAAAACTATTTTAAGTGAAGGGATGTTTATCACCCCTTGACCCTATTGCTGGAACTAAATAGGCGAAGATTCTAGCATTTTCGACAGCCAAGCTAAAGCCTTCGCACCCCACATCGCTGATAGTATCCCACAACTAGCAACAAATAGCACTGACACAAAAATTTGCACGGGACTAATGCCAGCACTAAAAACCCAAGAATATCTCATAAAAGCTATTACTAGAGCTAGTCCACACGCGGCACCTAATAAAAATTGGACTGCAATCTTTACAGGTGTACGAGGGTTGAGATCGAGATTATCGGACTCCATGCTTAACAGCTCCATTAGTTATTATTTTGATTATAATCTCATCATTCTAAGATCGAAAGTACGGCTTTTACATGGCCCCAGTGACGATAGATTAATCAGATAACAAGTAATTTGACCTGTGGATTTTGATAATGTTCCATTCGCCATCGGGCATACAGATATTCAACGATTTTTGCGATGTGTTTTTGCACCTAGTTCAAGTTGCCGTAGGCACAATCTATCTTTTGGACAGTCGCCCATAGTATTAAAAGAAACCTCAAATATGTTCTATAAATTTAAAAGTGCCTGTTGTATCAAAACTATGTCACAATTTGCAAAACAATTTTGCCGCGCGTGCGCCCACTTTGAGAGAGTTGAAGTGCCTTTTTCACTTCTGACAGCGGCAAAACGGTTGAAACATGTGCTTTTAATTTGCCTTCTTCAACCAATTTACCGATCGCGACCAATTGTTCTGCGTTGGGTTTGCAGTAGACTCGTGCGGCATTGACACCAAATTTCTGCGCTGTTTCGGCGGACGGAAACTGCACCGCTGTCACCAAGAAGCCACCTGGTTTCAGAGTTTGGAACGCTCTTTCAAAAGTGTCGCCGCCGACCGTATCGAAGACGACATCAACGTCTTTGACGACTTCTTCAAAGTTTTGCTTGGTGTAATCGACGAATTCGTCCGCACCTAAATCGCGGACGAACTGTTCGTTTTTGCCCGAAGCCATGCCGATGACGAATGCGCCTTTTGCTTTGGCAATTTGAACAGCCAGCGAACCGACTCCGCCCGACGCAGCGGTTATCGAGATTCTCTGCCCATTGCTAAGATTCGCCAAGTCAAACATCGCCTGCCATGCAGTCAACGCGCCGAGCGGAATCGCTGCCGCATTCTCGAAATCGAGACTTTGGGGTTTGGTCGCTATTTCGCCGACTTTGGCAATCGCGTATTCGGCATAACCGCCAGAGGGCACGATCCCGTACACCGCATCCCCCACCTGAAAATCTCTGACATCACCGCCAATCTTTTCGATCGTTCCGGCGATCTCGCCGCCGAGAAAGATGGGGAGTTTCAGCCCTAACCTTTCGCCCATTCCATCGCGGATCTTCCAATCAACCGGATTGACCCCCGCGACACGAACCTTCACCAGCACTTCGTCCGCTTTCGGCTCTGGACGATCGACATCAACGTAATTCACAACGTCCCGATTGCCGTACTCGTTAATTACGATCGCTTTCATTTTTTCTCCTACTCCCTTCCCACTCAAAAAATAGACATCTGTAATTTACTATTCACACTTCGGCTGTCGCTCAGTGCAAGCTATCCACCACCATACTAGATGTCTAATTTGTCGCTGGGAAGGAAGTATGTTCTGTCTAAATCTCTAGATCGAATGCCATAAATGGGTGCTTATTTGGCGATCGTCAAGGCAAAAGGTGCAAAACCGCGAGTGCGAAGAATGTGTGGCACCAGCAAGATGAGTGCCTCAGTCCCGCGTGCGGTAGTGATGTCGCCCAAATCCAGGCTCCAGTCTGTCGGCCACCCTAGATCGCTCAGTAACTTGGTGACAGTGGCCTTCGCATCACCATCATTGCCGGAAAGAAAGGCGGTTGGCGGGGTAGACAGGCTGTGCGGGTCAATGATGACGGTGAAGAGCATCGTATTGAGTGTCTTCACGACGTGGGTGTCGGGTAAAGCCTGCTGCAAGTGTTCGGCGAGGCTACTGTTAGGATAACACAGGCTTCCAGGCATACCGTTTGCGCCGCGCTCGGTTGCGTTGGCAATGTCGATTAAGATTTTGCCGTCCAACTCCGCTTTGAGGGCACTCAGCCGTTCTAAGCTCGTATCGCCAGGTGTGCAGTTGATAACGATCGCAGCGGTACGCGCCATGTCAGCGGGATCGGTGAAGGTGACGGCTGGCCCTGTCCACTTTGCTGTTGATTCCGCTCGGTTGCGAGTGCCGATGATTAGATGATGACCAGTTGTTGCTAACTTGCCTGCCAGGGCTGTAGCCACTCGACCCGATCCGAGAATTCCAATTGTAGTCATGATTTTACTGATTATTAAGGTGATTTGTGGGGTGCCGCATCTAGACGATCGTGGCTAAGGTTGTAACTGTGACGGCGTGCAAACCAGGTGCAGTAGCTAGAAAGTCATCACTAGTCAGGCTCCACGGCTGCCCGTGAGTATCAGAGATCGTGCCGCCTGCCGCTTCGACCAGGAGCGCGCCAGCCAGTAAACCCGATCGAACTGCACTGTGTTGCCAGAAAACATCCATCCGCCCAGCCGCAACATGGATGAGTTGCAGCGTAGCTGGCACCGACACCCGCACTACCAAGGCTGCATTCAACATCGCAGTAACCGATTGACCGATGCGGCGGTAGGTTTCCCGATCCTCCCCAGGTTTAGCCTGACCAGTTCCTACCAGGGCTGCTTTCAAGTCAGTCTTGGTGGATGGATGCAGTTGCACTCCGTCGAGATGTGCGCCACTGCCGCGCACGGCAGTGTAGGTATTACCTGCGATCGGCAAATACACGACGGTGAGCACAGCCAAGTGATCGCGTACGAGCGTCGCTGAGATCCCCCAATCGGTCATGCCGTGAATGTGGTTGATGTTGCCTTCGACAGCATCAGTTACCCACCATTCTCCAGATGGTAATTCACCGCTGCCCAATTCATCATCAACCCACCCAGCACCTGGCCGAGCTTGCTCCAATGCTGGACGCATTACCCCCAGCGACTCTTTATCGTTGGTGTAAACCGCAGCCAGAATCTCGTCTTGGCTACCGAGGCGCGCATCGATGGAAAAAAGACTCAGCATGTGAGTACCTGCCGCTTGAACTGCCTGCACAATTGCTGGTAGGAGTTCATCATCTACTAAGGGACTTTCAAGTAAAAAATCATTCCAGCTTTAATTCTGGGCGGTAGAGAATATCCACAAACCATTTACCAAGATCAAGTTGCTTCTCTTGTACTGTTAAACAAGTTAATCGTTGAATTTGACTCTCCACCT
>JANXVE010000059.1 GCA_025351825.1 Chamaesiphon sp. 341R_metabat_111
CCCACTTTTGTAAGCAGGTTCTGTACAATATCCATAGAGCAATTCATCTCGTACTTGGTTTCTACTTGTACTTTAAGCGATGAATTGCTTTTTTTGTTGCCCTCGACCATTTTTCTTCTCAAAAGGTGTCCGGAGTATTGATACTAGCAAACCCAGTAATAAAAAGAACAACAGATCGCCCAAACCACTGGATAGTGCGATCGCGCGTTGACTACCGATCCGATATTCACGTAAATTACTAGCAGTGGCTTGCAAATCTGCCTCCAAGAAATCCTCCCGCCGTTGGGAATGAAGTTTGAGTTCTTTGATTCCATCCGTAATTGCCTGAAAATGCTTCATCAGCACGTCATTTTCTTCTCGCGCCCTGTTAAAAAAGCTGATGGCTCGATTAATCAGCAATTGCACGATACTAATTGCCAATACCAGAAATACTACTGTCCCCAACAGCACCCAAATCGACAACCAGCCGAGATAAACCAGGGACGCAAAAATGATCGCCAGATTGATACACAGCGTCGGCACACTAAATACCGCAGCAGAAATCGCCTGAATATCTTCCGTTAGCGTCACCAGCAACTTACTCGCACCCAGTTCCTCTAGATGCCGCAATGGTGAAGCCAAAATCCAGCCGCTAATCCGCAGCCGCAATTTGTACACCGCATCTTGAGCCAACTGCACCAGTAAAAACTGTGACGTGAGATTAGTTACCAATACCACCGCTACCAGTCCCACAAAGCCCCACAACAACTCTTGAGGTGCTTGAGGGTGTTCGGGAGTGATTTGACCGATCGAGTGATTGATCAGCGCAATTGCGCCAGCACTGCCAATCCCACTAATTGAACCCGTAACCGCCGCAGCGAGGACACTGATCCAGGAGGATTTGAGGAGGAATTGGATGAGATTCATCGTTTGGGGATGGGGGGTGTGGGAAGTGTGGGGGGTGTGGGGGGTGTGGGAAGTGTGGGGAGTGTGGGAAGTGTGGGGGAAAATCCCCTCTTGGGAGCGACGTTTTTATTCTGGGGGAACCCCAGAATAAAAAAACGTCAAGACAGGGGTGCCCGTAGGGCGGGGTGGGTAAGATCTACGCCACCAATCTAGTCCAATTCAATCCAATCTTCCTAAAACCTAAAGCCTAAAGCCTAAATAAATAACCCCCAGAAATCCTGAGGGCTACTTACTAAATGACTAATCACAGAGTTAGACTAGGAAAAATCCTGAATGATGTAGTCAAAATAGGGAGCTGTAGCTGCTGCATCTTCATCACTGAGCAGATTTAGGGATGCTACTTTGAGTGCGGCGATACCATCAGCCATCCCATTGACAGGAACGCCAAGGGAATTATACATGTCCCGCACGCCAATCAGACCAATCTGTTCGATCGGGGTGATGTCACCAGCCAGTACGCCGTATGTTACCAGTCTCAGGTACCAACCATAATCTCTCAGACACTGAGCGCGTTGTTTCTGACCATAGGAGTTACCACCAGGCGCGATATAGTCAGGATGTAGCTTCCATAGCTCTTTACTGGCTGCTTCGACAATTTTCTTTTCGGCTGCTGCCAAAATAGTGACGATCCGAATTCTCTGTTCGCCAGTCTGGAGAAAAGATTGGATATTTTTGAGTTCTCCGCTACTGGGATAGCGCAAAGCATCATCAGCTTTGAGAATAACTTGACTAACTACACTCATATTATTATTTTCGATCGACTATTATAGATATTCTATTACAGTAGCCTATCCATTCCCAGCACTACAAGTGAAGGCAAACAGAATTTTTGGCAAATCTTTACAATTTAGTTGGGAGTTGGGAGCGGGGAGTTGGAAGTTGGAAGTTAGAGAGCACACAGCCACGATAAAACAGACAACCCAAACCTGAAAATCCTCAAATCCTAAAAATCCTGATTAAAAGAGGAGTTAAGCATGAAAAAATTAGTCAGACTCTCTAAATCGCTGCTAGTCACTTACTACGCCTACATGCTAGAGTATCGGGCAGAACTTCTACTGTGGGCACTTTCGGGATCGTTACCGTTCATTCTGATGGGCGTGTGGAGCGAAGCAGCGCGGCAGGCAGATTTTGGGCTGTCATCGATCGAGTTTGCCCGATATTTTCTGGCAGTATATTTAGTCCGGCAAATTACTGTGGTTTGGGTGATCTGGGATTTTGAGCGGGAGATTATCAATGGGAAGTTATCGTTTCGATTGTTACAGCCATTAGATCCTGTCTGGCATCATATCGCCTCCCATGTGGGCGAACGCTTTGCCAGGTTGCCATTTATTGCGGGACTAATCACGTTATTCTTTGCTCTGTATCCCAGTGCATTTTGGCTACCTAGCTTACCCACTGTCGGACTGTTTGCGATCGCAGGTATCGGTGCATTTATCTTACAGTTCGCAGTTCAATATACCTTTGCCATGTTTGCATTCTGGACAGAAAAAGCTAGTTCGATTCAGGAAGTATGGTTTTTAGTACATCTCTTTTTGTCAGGTGCAATTGCACCGTTAGAACTTTTCCCACCATCGATGAGAGCGATTTTGATGTGGACACCATTTCCGTACATTATCAATTTTCCTGCGAGTATCTTAACTGGGTTAAAAGTCGATCTTGGCCATGATTTTGGGATGATGTCGCTCTGGATCGGTATATTTGCGATCGTCAATCGCTGGCTCTGGCGCAAGGGCTTACGTCAATATTCAGGCATGGGAGCGTAATTAGTTGATAATTGATAGTTGATAGTTGATAGCTATTAAAACTATTACGAGTAGATCTGTAGGTTGGGTTGCGGATGCGCGCTCGTCGGGTTTCCCGACGGATTAGCGCACCAAGCAGAAGAATGAAACCCAACACACTCAGCCAAGGACATCAAATTTAAAGATAAACCCAATGCTAAACCACTAAACCACTAAAAACATGTCCCGATATCTAAACCTAATTCAAATTTTTTGGAAAACAGCGATTTCTGCTGAATTAGAGTACCGACTGAATTTTGTTTTTGCCGCCTTAAGTAGTTTAGGTGGATTGGCGGGGAGTTTATTTAGTTTATTCCTATTTTATCGCAAAGGTTATAACTTCCAAGGTTGGCGATGGGAAGAGGCGTTGATTGTGGTGGGAATTTTCACACTATTAGAGGGATTTTCAAGTACATTCCTCGCCAGCAATCTCAGCCGCATTGTCAAACATATTCAAGATGGAACTCTCGATTTTGTCCTCCTCAAGCCGATAAATTCACAGTTTTGGCTGTCTTTTCATAGCTTCTCTTTGTGGGGGGTGCCGGATCTGTTATTTGGATTGGCGATTATTTTCTATGCTGGAAGCCTGTTAGGAGTCGGCATTGGTGCTTATTTCTTGGCGGCAATCCCACTGATATTTGGTGTGGTAATCATGTATAGCCTCTGGTTTATGCTCGGTGCGACTAGTATTTGGTTTACCAAAATTTATAATATGACAGAAGTGCTCAAAGGCTTGTTGGCAGCGGGACGGTTCCCAATTGGGGCTTATCCAGCTACCTATCGGTTCTTTTTTACATTTGTGGTGCCAGTAACGTTTCTGACGACGGTACCTGCGGAGACACTGCTGGGGCGGGGCAATCCGCTATGGGTTGCTGGTGGGGGCTGTTTGGCGATCGTGCTGCTGATTTTATCGAGTCGCGTCTGGCAATTTGCCCTGAGATTTTACACTAGTGCTTCTAGCTAAATTAGAATTAACGTGTTTTGGGCTAAACCTTTTATAATTAGGGGATATGAATAACTATTTAGTCGCAGTATTATCCGATCGAATCCAAGCTGAATCCGCATATACAATGTTGGAAAAACAAGGATTACCATTAAACAAAATTAACATTCTCGGTCGCGGTTACAAAACTGCTGATGAATTTGGGCTGATCGATCCAAATGATGTCGCCCAGAAACAGGCAAAACTAATGGCAAGTTGGTTGATTCCCTTTGGTTTTATTGCTGGAGTTGGCTTTAGTCTCCAAACAAATCTCCATACATTTGCTTGGGCAGGAGAAATAGGCGATCGAATCATCGGTGGATTGCTCGGTGCCATCGGCGGCGCGATGGGTAGTGTATTCATCGGTGGTGGCGGTGGGATTGCCTTTGGAAGTGGCGACGCGCTGCCATACCGCAACCGCATCAATGCCGGAAAGTACCTAATCGTAGTCGAAGGTTCACAGTTATTGCTCCAACAAGCAACAACAGTTCTCCGCAAATTCGATCCAGAAAACATTCAAAGCTATATTGACATGTATCAATAGACATTTAGGCTTGTATTTCTAATAGGTAAAGACAGCGTCAAAACATACTTTTACTGAAGTTTTAGTAAGTTCGATTAACCTAGCCTTGTAAATTGTTAACTATTAGCTATCAATTATCAACTATCAACTATCAACTAAACCAACCAATGTTACCGAGAGAAGAATTATTAAAACGAGTTGAAAATCGTGAAATCGTTGCCAGAATCATCGATTTAGCCGAGCAAGCGATCAAAACTTGGGAAGTAGTCGAAACCGACTTCCTCTCCCCACCAGAAATTGCTGAAGTTCGGGAAGTATTTAGCCGTCTCTCCGATATTGAAATCATCGCCACAGGTGGCTATCCCCAAGCCGAACGGCAACGTCTGGGCATCTGTCGGAGCGAATTACCATTTGAACCCAGTCAAGTCCCCTTAGCCGCCGTACACATCGCAGGTAACTTCTTATTCGATCCGCCTACCCATCGGGACTTTTTGGGTTCGATGCTGGGCTGTGGCATCGTTAGAGACAAAACAGGTGATATTATCGTCCTCGGCGAACAGGGTGCTCAAGCGATCGTCGCACCCGAATTGGTACCGTTTTTAGAAACCAATTTGGTTCAAGTTCGATCTGTTCCTGTCAAAACTAGACAGATCGATCTGAGCGAATTAAAGATTCGCGAACCGAAGAAAAAGGAGATGGTAACAACTGAAGCTTCAATGCGATTAGATGCGATCGCATCCGCCGGATTTGGCATGTCTCGCAGTAAGATGGTTGATATCATTTCCAGCGGTGATGTGCGAGTAAATTGGAAAGATGTCAGTCAATCTTCCCACGCCCTCAAAGCAGGCGATCTAGTTGCAATTCGCGGCAAAGGTAGACTAGAAATCGGCGAAGTCGCCATCACCAAAAAGGAAAGATATCGCATTAACTTAACTAGATTTATTTAATTAAAGCGGAGATTATAGACAGTTGGCACTGCCCACCCCACGTTTAGCTAAAGCCCAAAGCCTAAAACCCAATTAATGAGAAGCAGCGGTTTAAATCTCCATCCTAAAAACCCAATTCTCAACTCTCAATTCTCAATTCTCAATTAATTTAACATGCAAGTTCAATTTCGCGAATTCAGTCAATTTGATGTCTGGTTTTGGCTAGAGTTTGTCAATGTCCCATCAGAACAAGAAAAAAAACTAGTTGAAGAAGTTTTTTCCTCATGGTTTTTCTTGGGTAAATTAGGTGGTTTTAATGCCGAGAATAGTCAAGTTCAAGAAACAGGTTTGGATCTGAGCTATATGGACTATGACAATGATGCTGCGGACAGCAGCATGATGTCCGTTATGCACAATATGGGTGACTTTGAATATGAAGGCAATTGGGCACGTTGCTGGATGGATTTAGGCACTAGTGATGCGATCGCACTCGACGTTCTGATCAATTCGCTCTCTCAATTAAATACAGAATACGTCGAAATTGTTCAGATGTATGTTGGCGGCGAAAATGAAGACTGGGAGATCGATCCTAGTTATAAGGAATCACTATTTCAGGATATTAATTAAAATCTCGATCGCTGAAACAAAGAAGTCGGGAGCGAAAGTCTATGACTTAGGCAGACTAGTAATTAGGGGCTTGTAATTTAATAAACTACCAGTCCCCCCGTCCCCTAGTCTGCTTTCATTAACTCAAACTGGATCGAGCGGCTGACAAAATAAATTCACACCCGATTCATGAACGTAAAGTAATACGGGTAGAATTAACAAAGTTGGGCAGACTTTCAACGATATAAAGTGTTGAAATAACGGCACGAAATTACCGTTCACCATATCATTCCGAAATTCCGATCGACAGATTGCTACTCGACATTTTTTTGCCAAACCTTTCAACCATTCGCTATTGGCAATATCTGGCTGCTGTCCGACGCGGATGGCTAGAGCCATCGCCGCGTCTTCGAGATCGCCTTCGCAGTCAGCAATAGTTTCTAGACTGATCGTGGCCTCTGGGATATCTGCAAATTGTGCTTGTAACTCCTCAATAATTTGCAAATCTATCATGTTAGTGCTCAGAAATAAGAGGCTTTTAGTTTTAGATTTTGGGCTTTAGTAAATTCTATTCTGTACGCCCCAAGATCTCAACTTCATGAAACTTTGACACCTTTCCAAAAAGCAACATGACCTGCAATATTTTTAGCTGCATCTTTAGGCTCTGGATAATACCAAGCTGCATCTGGATTTGTTTGACCATCTACTTCAATACTGTAGTAGCTACATAGCCCTTTCCAGCCACAAGTGCTGTGAGTATTGCTATCTTTAAAATATTCTTTATTTATACTATCAGCCGGAAAATATTGATTGTTATCTACCACCACTGTGGCATCGCTTTCTGCTAATGTAACACCGTTCCAGGTTGCTTTTGTCATGATTTAGTTGGGAGTTGGGAGAATTAAAACTCAGTAGTCGTTACAAACTCTACTTTTCAACAAGTTAGACTTATGTGATAACCAGTATGAGAATCGCTATATTTACTGAACAACTGGCTGCTGCGATGCTAATTTAGCACTTACCGACGCACCGATTAGATCGGCTAATAGATCGGCACTATTAATCACACCGAGCGAACTGGTATTCGATGCCATCGTTTTGAGGCGTTGAGAATTTTCGAGCAAATTGAGCACTTCAGTCTCCAAAAATTGAGCTGTCAGGCTTTCTTGTCTAAACAGCAACGCACCATGAGCCGCAGCCAGCACATTCGCATTATAGTATTGGTGATCCTCTGCCGCATAGGGATAGGGAATCAAAATTGAGGGTGTGCGGGTAATCATTAGCTCGTTCAGTGTGGCTGCACCAGCCCGACTAATCGCCAGATCTGCGCGCTGGAACAGTCCTGCCATATTGTCATAGAAGGGCAAGACGATATATTGAGGATGATCTATTTTTTCGGTTGGCTCATTCGCGCCGCCGACAATGTGGACGATCGTTGCACCAGCTTCTAACCAGCTACCGACACATTCGCGAATCATCTGATTGAGGGCTACAGCACCCTGAGAGCCACCAACAACGACGATTAGTGGACTGGTTGCGGGAATCGGTAAATCGAGGGGCTGTGGGCTGAGGAACTGCTCACGACAGGGGGTGCCCAGATAGACGGTGCGAGCGCGAGGCAGGTATTTGATTGTCTCGACAAAACCGACGGCTACCTTGGTACAAAATGGACTCATCCAGCGGGTAACTTTGCCTGGGAGCGCATTTGACTCGTGTAGAAAAACTGGTAAGCCGAGGGAATAGCCCGCGAGAATAGCTGGTGCCGAAATGTAGCCACCAGTACTAAACACAGCGTCAAATTGACCCTGTTTGAGCAGTTTGCGAACTGTAAAAATCCCTTTGATTAAACCAGCAATGGTTTTGAGTGTACCCAATCCAGGTTTGCCCTGAAAGCCACCGACTTTGATAATGTGGAGCGGGTACTCTTTTGGAACTAACTTTGATTCGAGCCTGTCGGGTACACCTAACCACTCGATATCATACCCAGTCAGCTTCTGAGCAACTGCGAGTCCAGGGAACACATGTCCCCCAGTTCCACTTGCAGCAATTAGTAGCTTGGTAGCAGCTTTAGACACTAGTATTTTTGATTCCTCTCCAGCGACACAGACATTCTAGCGGTTGGTGTAACCTTTCCGCTAGGGCAACCCTTCGTTCTGTTATCCTATTGTGTAATCTCGATGTTCCATTATTTATCTACTATGCTCAAAAAATCTTGGGATCGACTGGCAATCGCAGCAATCGTTGTTGGTTGTCAACAGGCTGTAATGTCTCCCGCTCAGGCACAGAGTTCGGCTTCTGCACCGATGGCACTCAAGTCGATGCTCACCAAGATCGATACAGCGGCAAATCAACGCAAGTTACCAGAACTTTTGCGCTATTACAGCCCTGACTTTACGACTGGCGATGGCTTGAGTAGAGCTGTCTGGCAACAGTCGCTAGGTCAATTTTGGCAGAGTTATAGCAACCTCAATTACACTACTACTCTCAAAAGCTGGCAGGGTGGGAGTAATAACTACACGGCAAATACGATTACCAAAATTACTGGCACCCAGAATATCAATGGTAGGGTATTAAATCTGCTATCGACGATCGAGTCTAGTCAAAAAATTGTCGGTGGACAAATCATCCAGCAACAAGTCCTCCAAGAACGCACACAGGTATCCAGTGGTGCCAAACCACCAACGATCGAACTCAACTTACCTGATAAGATGCAAACTAATGCTGAATATAGTCTAGATGCGATCGTTACGGAACCCCTCGGTGAAGATGTATTAATGGGCACGACAATCGAACAACCAGTCACCGCTCAAAGTTATGGTCAATCAGCCAACTATAAACTAGAATTGCTCACTGCTGGCGGCTTGTTCAAAACTGCCCGCGCTCCAGGTAAATCTGGCGATTATTGGTTCTCGACGATCTTTATTCGCCCTGCGGGGATGACAACTCTTACTCAGCGGGTACGGGTGGTGAAGGGGAGGTAGAGGACTGGGAGACTCGGAGACTGGGGGAAAGAAACATTCACAGAGCTGTAGATCTGTAGGTTGGGTTGCGCGGAGCAAAACTCAACAATAACATCCTGGTTAAGTGCGTTGGGTTTCATTCTTCAACCCAACCTACAGATCCTAACTCTATAGCTAAACCACTAGCAACTAAACCACTAAACCACTAAAAATCATTTCCCCAACAATTTAACCACCCCAATCCCGCCAAAATACAGAGCTAAAACTGCACCTGCCAGTAAGCTCTGCGTGAGTGGATCTGTAGATGGGGTGACGATTGCTCCAACTACCATCGATCCGACTACCACGCTTTGCCAAGCGGAGAGCATCAGCTTGGAGGAGAGAATTCCCAGCAGGGACAGTAAAATCTGGACGACGGGCAACTCAAACAGCAACCCCGTGGCGAATAGTAACACTAGCACGAACTCAAAGTAGCGATCGATCGACCAAGCCTGTTCCACAACATCGGCACCATAGCCAATCAGAAAATTGAGCGCGGCAGGGATAAGTAAATAATAAGCGAAGGCAATCCCTCCCACAAATAATACCGAAGAACCCATCACCACAGGTAGCACCAGTTGCCGTTCGCGCTTCGTCAATCCAGGAATCACAAATTGAATTACTTGATAAAGTACAACCGGACTGGCAACTAATAAGCCACAGTAGCCAGCCACTTTCACCGAGACAAAAAAGTACTCACCTGGAGCAAGCTGAAGAAACTTAATCCCCGCCGCAGGTATTTCTAGAACTTGGACGATTTGTTTAGCATAGACGAAACAGCCCAACGCCCCGATCGCAACGGCAATAATTCCATAAAAAATCCGCTGCCGGAGTTCTTCCAAATGATCGAAAAAAGACATCTCCGAATCCTCTGTCGGAAATTCGTCTAGCTGGCTGTCAACCATAGGTAGACTTGGATCTGGAGACCACAGTGCAGTACTCAATTCGGGATTAGTCGTCTGAAAATCGCTATCTACTTCTGAACTCATCGCAGCGGCTTAGTCTGAACTTCTGCTCTCATCTTACCCGATCGACAGATGTGGTGAAATCAAAAGATCCAGGTAAAAACCACTTCAAATGCTAATAATTGTGAGCTATGTAACAACTCTCGACCCATTATTGGATAGAATATAAGCAGTGGTGTCACACAAATTGTCTAGCAACTAGGCGATCGACACCAATATTGAGTTAAATACATTCATTACATGGAATCTAGTGTCCCACCTGGCAAGTCTCAAACCGAACCCCCGCGAAACAAGTGGGGTGAGTTCTGGGGCAGTGCGATCGCAATCTTTACGTTGATCCTACCAGTTGTGGCGATCGTTCATTACTCGCCAACTAGCCAAGTCCAAGCTTTACCAACATTACCATCGACACCGCGACCTCAATAGCTCCAGACAGATTCAGTATGAATCGCTATGTGTCCAGTTCCCAATTCCGAGTAAAATGCAGCTAGGGAGATTAATTTCTCCTAATTTTTATTGAATTGGAGCATTTTGTTTTGGACTTAGCCCTCATCCCCGCTCAACCTAAATTCGGCATCATCAACGTTTTAATCGAAATTTCGGCTGGTAGCAAAAACAAGTACGAATTTGACAAAGATCTGAATGCAATGGCACTCGATCGAGTACTATCTTCCTCAGTTCACTATCCCTGTGACTACGGCTTTATCCCCAATACTTTGGGCAACGATGGCGATCCCCTCGATGCCATGATTATCATCGATGAACCTACTTTTCCTGGCTGCGTAATTGCCGCCCGCCCAATTGGAATGCTCGAAATGATCGATGGTGGCGATCGAGATGAGAAGATTCTCTGTGTAGCTGATAAAGATCCCAACTACGCTCACGTCAAATCCCTCAAAGATATTCCCCAACATCGCTTGGACGAAATTTCCGAATTCTTTAAAACCTACAAAAATCTAGAGAAAAAAGTAACCGAAATCCTCGGCTGGAAAGATGTCGATGCAGTTATGCCTCTGGTTCAAGAATGTGTCGCTGCGGCGAAGAAGTAGATTGTCGTGCTGAATGATCGGTTGAAATAGGGAAGGGTGGGGGGTGTGGGAGGATAGGGAAGGATAGGAGGACGGGCAAGAACGCAAGCGTTCCATATTTCTTCCGACACCCCCCACACCCCCACACCCCCCACACCTCCCACACCCCCCACACCTCCCACACCCCCTCCATGCTCCGTACCCTACTAGCCGCAAAAATCCACAGTTGCACGATCACAGATGCTAACCTCCAATACATGGGTAGCATTAGTATCGACGAACTGTTGTTGACTGCGGTTGGGATCGTTCCTTATGAACAGGTGCAAGTAGTCAATGTAAATAATGGCGAAAGATTCATTACTTATGCAATTGCAGCGGTGGCGGGTTCTGGATCGATCGAATTGAACGGTGCTGCCGCTAGACTGGGCATTAAGGGCGATAAGTTGATTATTATGACCTACGCTCAATTTAGTGAATCTGAGGCTCAGAGTCATCATCCTAGAGTAGTTCTAGTAGACGAGCACAACCACATTACCGAAACAAAGTCATACATTCCCACTGGTTTGGGCTAATATTTCCAAGCCGTAATTTTTTAGTTGCTAATAGTTGTCATTTGCTAATTGGATCTGATATAGTATTTAAGCGGTGGTGGTAAATACCCCCATTGAAAAATTTTGGTTGAGTTTCGCATTCGATCGACTTTTAAAGGGGTTTTAGGGCATCATAGGCTAGTAGAAATAATTTCTACTTGACTGGTACAACGCAGCTAACTGGAGACAGAAATAGCTCTGTACCTAATTAAAAAGGGTTTAACGCCCGTTGCTTTTGAGAATTATTAGTAAGTTACGACAGTAATAACTAAAGTAACAAGAATTATTTGCAGCAGCGATCGAGACGGCCATCTATTTTAGAGTATCAACTCAAGAATGAACAAGCAGCACAAACTAATCAAGCCACTCACAGGTCATTTTCTCGGCTGGGGAGACGACAGTACACCCCACCGTTATATCAAGCTAGCCACCAGTAGCGGCGAACAGACAGTCAAAGTTGCTAAAAGCCTCCGTCCCCAAATTCAGGACTGGCAACCAGGGATGTGGTTGACATTGCTCAGTCAGGAGCGCACCTCTCTAGCGACAGGTGAGAAAAAAATTAAAATCAAACAGTTATTAATTTTACCGAGTATCTATCCATTCGACAGGATCGATCGTGAATTACCGCCGACTGATGAGTGCAAAGTTAGTATGCCAGTCGAACCAACCAAAATTCGTATTTGCCAGGGTTCAAGTTGTCGCAGAAGTGGTAGTGAAAAGATTTGTCGATCGATGCAAGCATATCTCGAAAACAACAATTTAACGGAGAAAGTGAAGATAGAAACAGTAAAATGTCTGCACCAATGCAAAGCAGCTCCACATGCGATATTTTGTAGTCCAAGTAATGCAATATTACCAGGCAAAACTCACTACCGCCAACTTCAGACTAGTCAGGTACAAGTAATGCTAGCAAAACATTTTCCCGTTGCAGCATCCCCAGTACCAATTGGTTCTAATCTGATTGAAAAGATTAGTAATTATCTCAGTCAGCAGCGCATCTCCATCTCCAATAATCTCTCATAGCTTCAACTTTTATAATGATGCAAGATCTAGACCAAGAAAAAGCGATTGATGTGCTCCGTACGATTATGGAATTTGAGTTGGCTGGAGTCGTTCGGTATACCCATTATGCTTTGATGATAACTGGACCGAATCGGATTCCGATCGTTGATTTCTTCAAAGCTCAAGCGACAGAATCACTCCTTCATGCCCAGCAAGTCGGCGAGATTTTGACAGGATTAGAAGGTCATCCATCCCTCCAAATCACTCAAATGGAGGAAACTCATAAACACTCTGTTCGAGACATTCTCACCGAGAGTTTGGCTCATGAAACAAACGCCTTGAACATGTATAAGAAGCTGCTTAATGTTGTCGAAGATGCGAGTGTTTATCTGGAAGAATTTGCCCGCACGATGATCGGTAATGAAGAGCTACATACGATCGAAATCAAAAAAATGTTACGCGATTTTAGCTAGTTGGCTACAACCCCTTACCCTTTATCTATCTCAGGAACAAATCTTTTGAAACGACAATTAAACTGGCTGACAGTCACCGCAGGTAGCATGTTAGCCACCCTCCTGCTCATCTCTGGTGCTCAAGCAGCCGAATCTTTTGCGGCTACACCCACTTCAGCCAGCTCCAGCTTGATTGCCAACCATAACCCTAGCGACAGCCGTCAACTAATCGCCTCCAGGAAAAAGAAACGCCTCAAGAAAAAAGTTAAATCTAGACCAAAAACAACTGCAACAGCTCCAACGACAACTACGCCCGCAACTTTACCAACAGATCTCACTCAAACTACCCCAGCACCACCAGCACCAACTCCCCCAGCACCACCAGCACCTGTCGCACCACCAGTAGAAACTCCTCCAGCACCTGTCGCACCACCAGTAGAAGCCCCAAAAGCCACAACTCCAGCTCCAAATCAGTTCTCCCTAACTACGAAGCTACAAGGACAAGTAATTTTTGGAGCGACTGGAACAGTTGGTGGTGACTTCAGCCGCAACACAGCTCTTGGTGCTCGGAGCAGACTCGAACTCAAAACTGATATCGGTGGTGGTACGCTCACAACTCGGCTGCAAGCAGTGGGCTTAGGTTTATCCAATAAAGCACCCACAGCGGGAACTGCTGCGGTTGCGACTCCTGAAGGTAGCTTATCCTGGACTGATGGTAGCACTGGCAATAGTATCGGAGTTGACGCACTCAAGTATGAATTTGCGCTATCTCCTCAAACACAGGTAGTCGTTGCCGCAAATGCTGGTGCATCCGATGACTTCACCGATACCATCAATCCTTACTTTGACGGCGATGGTGCCAGCGGTTCGATCTCTGCTTTTGGTAATCGTCCCTCCATTTACTACACGGTTCAAGGTGCTGGTGTTGGCATTCGCCATAAATTAAGCGACAGTACTGAACTCAGTGTTGGCTATTTATCCAGTACTGCGGCTAATCCGACAGCAGGAAATGGACTACTTGGTGGTAGCTATGGTGCGATGGCCCAGCTTACCATCAAAGCAGGCGAAAATTCTAAAGTTGGGGTCACATACACGCGAACGCTAAATGCCAATCCTGGGACAGGCAGTACGAATGCCAATCCAGAAGCAGCCGGAAACAGCAATAACTTTGGACTGCAAGGTTCTTTTCAATTAAGTCCTGAATTCACCTTGGGTGGTTGGGCTGGTTATACCCAAAACCAAGCTGCTGGTGGTGACAGACAGATCTGGAACTGGGCGGTGACTGCGGCAGCTCCAAACTTCGGTGGTAAAGGTAACTTAGCTGGTTTCTTAGTCGGACAGGAGCCACGGGTTGCTTCTTCGAGTAATGGCACTACAGACGAAAAGTCTGGATTACATATTGAGGGTTTTTATCAGATGAAAATCAATGATAATCTCAGCATCACTCCAGGACTAATCTATCTGACAGCACCCAATCAAGCACCTGGAAATAGTGCGGTGATTGGTGCGTTGAGAAGTACATTCACTTTCTAATCCTGAAGAATACTCAATAAAAATATAGAGCTGGGTAATGAATTACCTCACCTCTATATTTTTATTGGACTTATACTGCTAACTGCTAACAGCTCACACGACAATATCCATGTTAATGTCTCTCTCCATCTCCATTACTGCTGTTGGTGCTATTTTATTTTTTAGTCGTCGGCTACTGTGCTATCTCAGACACTTCCAACAAGTTGATTATAGTAAAGAGCAGTTTAGAGATTGGATCTTTGGAAATGGCATCTACGATAAAAAAGGTAGTCTGATTTCGGCGATTGCTGCCTTAACAATCGAGCTAACCAGGGAAAACATTGTCATCTCGCTGGTCGTTTCGACACTCGCGACCCTTGTATTATTATGGGTAGGTTTAGCTGAAGATAACCCCATGGAAACAGGATTATTCAGGCTCCAAATCACCACACAATCCGCAGGAATATACAATATTGGTTTAGGTTTATACTCGATTTTAGTAGCAATATCATTTTGGGTTACTTACGCACTCGGTGCTGGTGATGATATTGCTTGTTATTGGTTAGTCGTGATTATTTCGATTCAGTCTTCACCAATTTGGCTAGTTATTTCCAATAGTTTATGGAAACGGACTTAGCCACCAGCTACTGCTGGAACGATACTCACTTGGTCGCCGTCAGCGAGTGGTGTCTCGGTGCCATTGAGAAAGCGGATATCTTCATCATTGACATAGAAATTCAGGAAGCGGCGCAATTGTCCGCTATCGTCACAAAGTCTAGCTTTGACTCCAGGACAACTAACTTCGAGCGCGTCTAATAATTCGGCGATACTCTTGCCTTCACACTCAATCGTAGCTTTATCGCTAGTAAATTTTTGGAGTGCAGTTGGAACTAATACTTTTACAGTCATTTGATGATGGATGAGGAAGTGTGGGGAGTGTGGGAGGTGTGGGGAGTGTGGGAGGTGTGGGGAGGAAGATGCTTTATTTCTCTACCTTTTCCCCCTTGCCTGCGTACCCTAAAGCCTAAAGCCTAAACTAACGTTTGTTGCCAATCGAGGCGGTTGAGGGTCTGAGAACGCTCTAGAGCGCGCTCAAAGCTGTCTAATTTGGCTTCGATCGCAAATGGCTCATTTACATAACCTTGGATCGACTCCTGGGTCTTGAGGCCGTTGCCTGTGATATAGACGACGGTAGTTTCATCAGGATGGATTTTACCAGCTTCGATCAGCTTCTTGAGGACGGCGACGGTAGTACCACCTGCGGTTTCGGTGAAGATGCCTTCGGTTTCGGCCAGGAGTTTCATCCCTTCGATGATTTCAGCATCGGTGACTGATTCAATGTTGCCATTGGTCTTGCGGGCGAGTTCTAGGGCGTAGATCCCATCGGCTGGGTTGCCAATTGCGATCGATTTGGCGATTGTATTTGGCTTAACTGGGACGACAAAATCACGACCTTCGGCGTATGCTTGAGCGATGGGGGAACAGCCTTCAGCTTGCGCGCCGCTGAACCGGACTGGCTTATCTTCGACTAAGCCGATTTTGACGAATTCTTGGAAACCTTTGTGAATCTTGGTAAATAGTGAGCCAGATGCCAATGGTGCGACGATATGATCTGGCAGTTCCCAGCCGAGTTGTTCGGCAACTTCATAACCGAGAGTCTTGGAACCTTCAGAGTAATAGGGACGCAGATTGATATTTACAAATCCCCAACCGTAAGTATTGGCGACTTCACAACACAAGCGATTTACTTGGTCATAGTTACCTTGCACAGCCATCACCGTTGGCCCGTAAATTACAGTGCCCAGCACTTTACCCGCTTCTAGATCCGCAGGGATAAATACACAACAGTCTAAACCAGCATGAGCAGCAATTGCAGCAGTGGAATTTGCTAAGTTGCCAGTACTCGCACAGGAAATAGTCGAGAAGCCAAATTCTTTTGCTTTGGACAGGGCGACAGATACGACCCGATCCTTGAAGCTCAAGGTGGGCATGTTGACGGCATCATTTTTGATGTAGAGATTTTTGATGCCGAGGCGACGGGCGAGGCGATTCGCTTTGAGTAATGGTGTCATACCTGTACCGACATCGACAATGTGCTCGTCGGGAACAGGTAATAAATCTTTGTACCGCCAAATTGAATTGGGGCCAGCTTTGATGCTTTCGCGGGTTACTTTGGTACGGAGGTAATCATAATCATATTGCACTTCCAATGGCCCAAAACAAAGTTCGCAAATGTGGGTAGCTTTGAGTTCATACTCAGTACCGCATTCTTTGCAGGCTAGTCCTTTGGCGGCAGTAGTTCTGGTGCTGTTTAAGGTTGCTTGGGTCATGGTGGGATGTCGCGATGAATTTGATATCCGTTTGCTTGTTGGAATAAACATAACATGACTCGATCGACCCGTCAAACATACCCGACTAATTTAGTCGGGTATGTTTGAAATAGTTCAGCTTATTGCCTTTGACATATCACCATCCAATCCCAATGCCTCCCGCAACAATGGGCGCAACTCCTGCGGTAATGCCAGAAATATCCGCTTATCTTGAGGATTTTGCTTGTATTTGACCCCTGCGGCTACCATCTTCAGAGCCAATCCTAACTCTGGATGCGGTTTACCCAATTCTTGCCACATTTTCAGCCACTCATTGGCGGTGACGATCTCACTGGCAAAACTGTCACTCTCAAACCTGGCGATGCTAATTACGCTGTGGTAAATTGGTATTGGATGGGTCAAAACCTCAGAAAATGAAGCAAAACGATGACAATACTCGCTTCTGAATCCACCATCGCAAATAAAAACGATCCACACAAAGAACGAATGCGTGCGATTGCGTACAACCTGGATATGCTATTTCCTGGTGTCTATATTTGGTGGGGATTGCTTGTCCTAAAATTTGGCGGGCATGAACCAGACGATTCCCCTCATCGTTATCCTGGATCGATCGATAGTCGGGTTGGTTTTGCCATAGTTTTTCCAGGCTACAAAATATTTACGACTTATAAGGGTTCTTATGACCCTCGATAAACATCAGATTGATGGTTTGTCTGAGTTTTCGAGCAAGATGTGTAATAACGTAAGTATCTAATACACCAATCGATCGACTAATCCAGGTAGTTTAGTTTTACCAATCCCGCATTTTAATTTAGTTAGGAAAGTCAAGTTCCTAATCTGCTCGACAGATCGATATTTGATAATTGACTGGGCGAGCGTTGCTGGTTCAATTTTACTAAAGACAGTAATATTTGCTTTGATATTCTCAAAAGCTGCTATTAATTCTACTTCTGATGCTTGATTGAGATTGACTTTAAGAGTTGTTCCGGCCTCAACTTTGAGTTGAACAGCCATCTCATCATCAACAACTATACAATAGACAAAATCTAATTTAGCTTGTTGAGCTGCGATTAAGATTTGGCTGTTTAACACCGCAGTATATTTATCTTCTTTCAGGAGCTTGACCATTACAGGTAAAATATTTTTGCCAGAAATAGCTAGTTCAGCAGCAATGGCATTAATTACCATCACTTCTGCACTAGATTTACCTTGAATAAATTTGCATGGTAAGCGTAAAACTTGCCCTAAAGGGGTATTGGTGCTACGTCGCTCTAGAATTGATACCATAATAAGTTACCTCAATTTGATTAGTAGATCGGACAGGAAAATTAAACAAGCTTATTTATCTGTATAGTTATGACCTAGAAAAACTTCAGTAGTTAACTTGTGAAACAACTTAGTGATTTGAGAATTTTGCCAACAGATGACTGGCTTCTCTTGAAATTCTGCCTGTTTAGTTTGAGCAAAGTTAATTAAGCGTGTATTTACTTGTTTGCCTGTAAATCTTTGCTGCTCAATTACATCAGCAATTGATTTCTCTATGCCCACACCAATATGAGTTGGGCAAAGACTGTATAGTAATCCTAAATTCCAAGGGCCGACAGTGAAATTATCAGCCTTGTCACGCATAGTTTGAAGTGTCGGGATTACCTTTGAGGAAAGCTCGATCGCGTGTTTTAAAGATTTAGCTCCTAGATCGAACGGCAAGAGAATAGTGTCCGCAGTACATAATAAACACTGAGCTAATTTGTCCGACTTAGGCGAAGCATCGATAAAGATATAATCATAATTTTCACGAATTAGATCGAGAATATTGTTAAAGATAACATGTGCTGCTTGAGGACGAGTACTATTATCATTAATATTGTTTAAATAATCTTTTGATGAAGACAGTAGAGATAAGTGGAAACTTCGACCATCACTAGTCGCAAAACTCTTGATTTGAATTGATTTTGTCAGGATATCTTTAGCTCGATCTAATTCCTGGAGTTGAAGCTGGTCATAAACGCGATCGAAATAATCAGGTGCATAATTTTCTTTCAGACCAATTCCACTAGTCAGATCGTTTTGTGGGTCTAGATCGATTAATAGGACTCGCTTACCAGCTAGAGCTAGGCAAGAAGCAACGTTGATGGTATTAGTAGTTTTGGCAACGCCACCTTTACTGTTCCAAATTGCTGTCACCAAAGCTGATGGCGGAGCTTGCAAACAGTGTGCTAACTCTTTCAATAATTTTGGTAGGCTAGTTTTGTTAACGCGCCTGATGGTTGTCATGGGAATAACTAATCCATCTACTCGTCGCCATAGTTGGAAGAAATCACCGTTAAATACTAATCCGTAACTAGCCAGGTGACTGGGATTGACCCTGGTAATATCTAAGTATTGAATAATTCCATTATTATTAGATCTAACTGGTAACCCGACAGCATCTTTATATAAAGGGCTATTCTGGCACGTAGTCACAAAATTTACATCGCTTACTTCTGCTAAAGCTGATTCGCGCTTTTTAATTTCTATTGCTAATACAGGGGGCTGTGTTGGGTCGCTATAAATTAAATAATCCGGCACTAACCCAGCACCAATACGAGGTGTATTTTTAATTTGGTGATGATTTAGTCCTAAATAGTCGAAGAGTCTCACCATGAAAGTAGCTCCCAAATCTGCCTCTGGGTAGCTTGTCGGGATACTCGCCCAAAGATCGACAATTTTTTTGGAGCTAGTTTTAGCTGGTGGTGGGGTAGCCGTAATCACGAAATCTCTGCTCCTTGAAGATGATGGTTCAGTCACGTAGCATCGATCTCAATTTACGACACTCTCGATCGTGACTAAACAGATATTCAAGCAATTTCAACTAGAAACAGGACATTTTGAAGTAATATTTATCAGCATTTACTCACCGTTGATATTTTTGTAAGCTTACATCGCAGCGTTTCGATCGGACTTCAAACTGAGCTGCCTCGACTCCAACTGGTATCCTGCAAACCGATAAAAATGCTCTAACAGGGTATATCGATCGATTCAAACCCTCCAAGTAAATAAAATCTGCAATGCCGTTGCGATTATTGCGAATAATCTGTTAAGATTTAGCCTATTCCCCAATATTGGATTGCCAACGGTTAAATTATGGGCAACCTCAATTATCCTGCCTACATCCCCAGTGAAGACGACACCAAACTCTCCCAAGAGAGCAGCCGCATCCTGACTACCTATCTCAGTCCCAACGTCCACCAGATTGAGATTGTCGAAGCAGATGGTAACAAACATTCAGCCACCATCCCCGCTGCCGCCTACCGCTTACTCGTTGATGCTTTAACCCAAATGGCTCAGGGTAATGCCGTCAGCCTAATCCCGATTCATGCCGAACTCACGACTCAAGAAGCAGCCGATTTACTCAATGTCTCCCGACCATACCTAATCAAACAAATCGAACTAGGTGAAATCCCGCATCATAAAATCGGCAAACACCGCCGGATTAATTTCAACGATCTGATGGTTTATAAAGACCGGATCGATCTCGCGACAGCGCAAGGGTTAGATGAAATGGTGACAATTTCTCAAGAGCTAGGACTATACGACTGATGGCTGCTAATATCGCAGTAGTCTATGATGCTTGCGTTCTATATCCTGCCCCTTTACGCGATTTGTTAGTCCAATTGGCGACAACCGGAATTTTTCGAGCAAAATGGACGGAGCTGATTCATGATGAGTGGACGCGAAATCTGTTAATCAAGCGTCCCGACTTGAATGCTGACAGAATCGCACGGCTGAGAGTCTTGATGAATCAGAATGTGCCCGATTCTCTAGTCACAGATTTCGAGGATTTGATTTCTACCCTGGAGTTACCCGACTCTGATGATTGCCACGTTCTAGCTGCCGCAATTAGGGCAGACGCTAAAATTATTGTCACTTTTAACCTCAAGGATTTTCCAAATCCAATCCTTGTCAGATATGGAATAGTCGCCCAACACCCAGATGTGTTTATTGGCGATCTCATCGAGCGATATCCTTACCAAGTCTTACAAGCTGTTAATACGATTTTAGCTCGATTGAAAAATCCACCCCAGACTTTTGAGAATCATCTGGAAATTTTAGCAAATCAGGGCTTGCAAACTTCCGTTGCGATGCTCCGCGATCTTCGCTACGAGAGCTAATTTATCCATCATCCACTATTCACTAATTTCCCGTTGACGTACATATCCAGCAATGCCGCGTTGGGAAGTTTTGATAAAGTCGCAGATTTCGGTGACTAGTGGTGAATCGAATTCTGTTTCCAATCTGATTAAAGCTTCAGGGATAAGTAGATTGGACTGATAGAGAATTTTGAAGGCGCGTTTGAGTATCAACCTTTGTTCTGAGGTAAGTCCAGCGCGACGCAATCCGACGCTATTCAATCCCATCACTTTATTGAGCGTCGTGCTGCGCGTCATGCAAAAGGGGGGAATGTCTTTGTGCGCTGCCGAACCGCCTGCCATCATTACCAGTCTACCGACTCTGGCAAATTGATGAATTAGACAATTGCCGCTAATGAATGCGCGATCTCCAACTTCGACATAACCCGCGAGGAGTGCGCCGTTGGCAACTATCACATCGTTACCGAGTTGGACATTGTGAGCGAGGTGGCTGTATGCCATCAGGAGGCAGTTATTACCGACAGTTGTCTTTGTACCTGGTTTAGTACCGCGATGGATAGTTACGCCTTCTCTGAGGGTGCAATTGTCGCCGACTTTGACATAGCTCGGCTCATCTTTGTAAGCCACATCTTGAGGAGTATCGCCAAGCACGACATTTGCATGTATGTGGCAATTTTGACCGATCGAGGTGTATGGCAACAGGGTCACATGAGCATCTAAAATACAGTTGTCCCCAATCTCTACATCATGTCGGATGTAGCAAAATGGACCGATCGAGACATTAGCACCAATTTTAGCACCAGACTCGATCGCGGCTGTCGGATGTATTTGACTCATAAAATTAGCGATTGCTGGCTTCCATCTCTTTGGAGGCGCGATAAGCATCCTTCATTCTGCCAAAGTTGACTTTAAATTCGGCGACACCGAGGAGACTACCTTTGGTATCTTCTTCTTCATCCCAACAGGCGGAAAGGATGCCGTAAGTTAATCCCAGTACGCTCAACCCCAAACAACCCATACTCATTAGCAAGACTACCGTATTGGGGAGTCTAAACCAGTTATTGGCGATCGCCAAATAACCGATAATAAAGACTGACATCCCCATCAGCACGGGGATGCCGCAGAATACCAGCACCCGCCGAATCATCCGCTGACTGACAATCTCAGGAATAAAGCCAGAACCCTGCTCCGCCATTGCTGGTGGTGGGGTGGTTGGATTCACGATTGTTACTCCTTTTGGCGCGGACGATCTACGCTGCTTCCGATTTTTTTTCGGCTCGAATGGTACCGATGGGCGAGGATTCTCAGCAGTCATAATTATCAGTTGGTGGCGATTTTAAGTATCTGTAATAAAATAAAATACTTTATAGCTACTAGCTACTAGCCACTACTTTCAAGCCACTAGCCACTAGTTATCATGTTCGAGTCATTATTTGACGCGACGAATGCCGAGGCTATCCGCGAGGTTTTGGTAACGTTGAACGCTTTCAGTGTTGATGAACGCCAATAAACGTTTGCGTTGCCCGATCATTTTTAATAAGCCTCGGCGAGACGCATGATCGCTTTTGTTGGCTTTGAGGTGTTCGCTCAGGCGGTTGATTCTTTCAGTCAGCATGGCGACTTGCAGATCGGAGGAGCCTGTATCGGTTGCGTGCAACTGATGTGCGGACATGATTTCTTGTTTGCGTTCTTGGGTTAAGCTCATGAATACAGAGAAATTTTGATTAAATTTTGCAGCTTACTATTTTAGCATTTAACCGTTGATTTTGACTAGAATGAAGAGATAAAGGTCAGGAATAAGGGAAGATATGTCAACACTGGCGGCGATTGGAGTTCTAGCGTTATTAATTTTCGTGCATGAGTTGGGTCACTTTTTGGCAGCGAGATTACAGGGGATCTATGCCAATAAATTCTCGATCGGTTTTGGGCCAGTATTATTGAAGTATCAGGGTAAGCAGACTGAATACGCGCTCCGAGCATTACCACTGGGTGGTTTTGTGGGGTTTCCCGATGACGATCCTGAGAGTGATATTCCGCCAACGGATCCTAATCTACTCAGCAATCGACCAGTCCTCGATCGAGCGATCGTCATCAGTGCGGGTGTAATTGCCAACCTAATTTTCGCTTATTTCTTGCTCGTAGTCCAGGTCAGCGTAATTGGATTTCAGCAAATCGATTATCATCCTGGTGTTACTGTCGCCGGAATCACCAATGCATCAAGTTCGGCTGGTAAGGCGGGGCTTCAAGCAAATGATGCAGTTTTAGCGGTAAATAGCGAGCAACTAGGTGAAGGCAGACCTGCAATTACCAAATTGATGGCAGAGATTCAAAACCATCCCAATCAGGCAATTACCTTCCAAATTAAGCGTGGTGACAAGGTATTAGATCTGCAAGTTACGCCTGATGCCACCGCTGATAACAAAGGTCAAATTGGTGTCAGACTCGTGCCCAATGCCGATATTATCATCAATCGATCGATTAACCTCATTGATGCACTCAAAAAAGGAGCTGTTGAATTTGAACGAGTAATTGTCCTAACCGTTCAGGGTTTAGCTCAATTAGTTACCAATTTTGGCGAGACAGCGACTCAAATTGCGGGACCGATCAAAATTGTCGAAATTGGTTCGACGATTGCAGAGAATAACATCGCGGGACTGCTGCAATTTGGCGCGCTGATTAGTGTCAATCTAGCAGTAATGAATACACTGCCATTACCCGCTTTGGATGGCGGTCAACTGGCGTTTTTATTGCTTGAAGGATTGATGGGCAAACCATTGCCAATGAAGATTCAAGAAACTGTGATGCAAACTGGTCTATTTTTACTGCTAGGATTGGGAGTATTTCTGGTAATTCGCGATACAGCGAATCTCTCCAGTGTTCAGCAATTCTTTAAATAGCATCGATGGCAAAAAATAACTACGATCCAGTTGGGACACTCAGTGTTGGTAATGTTGTCACTACTAGCATTACTTTATACAAATCCAATTTCAAGCGTTATTTTCAAGTGTCACTGCGAGCAACTGGTTGGTTGCTTGCAATCGTGCTGGTCATTCTAGTTGCAGCATCAGCGGGTGGCGTTTTATACGGAATCACTAATTCCTGGCTAGTGACGATTCCAGTTGCGATTGGATTGGTAGTTGGCACCTTGTATTGTTCGGCTAAATATGCCACAAATCGAGCGGTAATTTGTCGATTAGCCTATCAAGAACTGATCGATGAACCAGAGACTGTTGCTGTTGCTACCCAAAAGTTATTACCTCGGACTTGGGGATTTTTGAGACTTGCGTGGCTGATTACCCTGTACATCTGTTTAGTCGCCATTGTTGCTTGTACTGTCTTGACCATTGTCGTGCTAACTGTGACCGCGATCTTGGTTGATGGACTCAAATTGACAGTTGAAAACCCCATAGCTTTTGTCGGTATTGGTCTAGCGGGAGTCGGTGCATTTGTGGCACTGATTGCAATCTTAATCCGCTACTATGCCTATTGGTTTGTCGCAGAATTACCCCTAGCAGTCGAACAAACTAAATCGGCAAATGCTAGTATTGCGCGAAGTAAGCAGTTGATTTCGGTTGCTGTAGGTAGGGTAATCTTGATTGTGACGATCGCCTTTTTGATGATGATCCCAATTAACACACTGGGTAATGCTCCTAGCCTCATCGGTCAAACGATGCTCAGTGCCTCGACAGATGCCGCAACTCAAGCAATCGGCGGTGCCTTAATGCTGGGTGGGTTCGTACTCAATTTACTCAGCGAATTATTTATCATGCCGTTCTGGCAAATAATTAAATCGATCGTTTATTACGATCTCCGCAATCGACGCGAAGGTGGCGACTTAACTATTTAGCTAGCACCAAAAATTGCTGTATGAAATTCTTAAATCGAGTTAAATCTCGCACACCAGAAAGTGTTGAACTAGAGTTCGTCTTAGCTGGATTGGGCAACCGTATTTATGCCCTAATTATTGACTATTTAATTTGGAGTTCGATCCTAATAATAATTTTAATATTGTGGGCATTTTTATTTGCTCAAATAGCTTGGCTCCAATCTGAACCGATTCGGCTTTGGGTAGTTGCAATTCAACTATTGATTCTATTCGGGGTGTATATTGGCTACTTTATTTTTTTTGAAACCCTGTGGCGCGGTCAAACTCCAGGCAAGAGATATGTTAAAATTAGGGTAATTAGAGAAGATGGTCGGAATGTGGGGATCCAACAATCGATTTTACGAGCGCTACTGCGTCCGATCGATGATATTCTCTGTTTAGGATTTTTATTTATTCTATTTTCTGCTCAAGAAAAGAGACTGGGTGATTGGGTGGCTGGGACAATCTTGATTCAAGAAGGACAAGCTGTTAGCAAACAAAAGATCGAGATTTCCCCAGCAGCTACAGATGTTGCAAATCGGATTGTTGAAACGGGAAAAATTGCGGCACTTACACCCGAACAATTTGCCACAGTTCGTAAATATCTCTATCGTTATCCTACATTAGCTCCTGGTGCTAGGAGGAGCGTCAGCGATAAGCTAGCCAATCAATTACTAGAGCGAATCGATCTTGCCGATGCACCACCAACGATCGATTCTCACCTCATAATTGAAGCAATTTATCTCGCTTATCAACAACAGTTTCGGGAATAGGGAATAGGGAATAGGGAATAGTAAAGAGATAAATATATGCAAACGATCGAATCAGAAGTCTATCAAGGACAGTTTGGCACATTTACAGTTACCGATCGAGATCGTCAGAGTGTGGTGATTTATCGCAGTGCTTTGATGGTGGCGGCGGTAAGTTTTGGAATCGGGGCAATTGCTGCGTTATCGCAATTTATTCAGCCAGATAGTGCGAACCCAAATGTGGTAGATCTAATCACATTTTTATATATTACGTTCTCGATTGGATTGGGAATTGCTCTGGCGACGATTCATATTTACATGGCAGCTTTACACCGCGCTTTGCAAATATTTTGGGCGATTGGGAGTGTGAGTGCGATCGGTTGTGCGGTATATTATCAGCAGCCAATTGGATCGATCGTTTATCAGCATCCAATTACTATTTTAGGTATTGGGTTTACGTTCGCTGCATTGACGGGGATCTTCTTTAAAGAAGCTTTTTGCTTCAACCGATTTGAAACCAAAATTCTGACATTTCTGGTGCCAGCCTTATTATTAGGACATCTGACTAGCCTACTTCCTCAAGCTGTCGAAGCTAGTTTATTAGCAGTTTGGGCAGGATTATTTTTAGTATTTGCAATCCGCAAAGCCATTCGATCAATTCCGCCCGATCTCGGTGATAAGTCAGTATTTGAATACTTAAAAAACCAGAAATAAATTTAGATTGTCAGCGCAGATTATAGCTGGTGGGCAGTGCCCACCCTACAACTCAATTCTCAATTCTCAATTCTCAATTCTCAATTCTCAATTAATTATCCATGTTCAGTTCCTTACCAACACAAGCTCATGACTGGGCTGATGAGATCGATCGAGTCAAACAGAGATTCGATCGAGAATTTAGACAAGAACCATTCGATTTGCCCGCAGAAGTAGAGGCGATGCCTATTTTTAGGGAGTGGATTAGTCGTAATCTCAGTGATAAGATTACGTCACCATTTTGGGAATTAGCTGGATTCAAAAAGAATCATCGCTGCCTCGATATTGGCTGCGGGGTTAGCTTCTTGATTTATAATTGGCGGGAATGGGAGACATATTTTTATGGGCAAGAGATTGGGCTTACTGCTCGTAACGCGCTCAATTCGAGGGGATCTCAATTAAATTCTAAGTTATTTAAAGGTGTAAAAGCGGGGGCAGCTCATCAATTGCAATATGAAAATGATACATTCGATCGGGCGATCGCAACTGGCTTTAGCTGTTATTACCCGCCCGAATATTGGAAGCTAGTATTGCAAGAAGTCAAACGAGTATTGAAACCAGATGGTGTGTTTGTGTTTGATGCGATCGATCCAACTGCCGAACTAGCTGAAAATTGGGCAATTTTGGAGATGTATTTAGGTGCTGAAGTTTTCCTATCGCCATTAGAACAATTCACCGAACTAGTCAAAGAAACAGGTGGGAAAGTAACTAAAACTCAATCTGGCGAGCTATTTCAGATGTATCAAGTTAGTTTTTAGACGATTAAAATTTTACCTTGCGATACAACCACTGAGCAATTAGCCGTGGGCAATTCTTACAAAACCATCGCCAAGCAAATACCTTGGCAACTGGCTTCGATCTTTTGGCAATGAATCTCGCCACAGCATTGACTGGTCGAAATCGCACTTTTTTATTAATTAAATTAACCGAACCAATATCATATAAGCAATCGATAATTAATTTAATTGTCGCTTCCTCCCGCCCGCACAAACTCGTTAGCAAAATTAAGACTTCCTGGATCCGCTCCGCCTCAAGCTGACTTCGAGCTGACTGTGCCGATAAGTTGACAATTGGTTGACTGGGAACGGAAATAATCTTATTCATGATGCGCTATCGATTTTCGAGGATCTAGCTAGGCAGACTTGTTTATTTCAAATCTTTGCAGTCTGCAACATTAGTATTGTATAACCTATAGAGGGTAACTCCTTTTAACTCTCACAGGTCAAAAGCGAAAGAATTCTTGTGTTTTAGCAATACTGAGACAGTCAATGGGAACTATAAAGATCGGTCAGAGCTGTACCCAGATCCATCGCTCCGATCGTAACTACCGATAATCGATCATGACAACTAAAAAACGTTCCAATAAATCGCTTTATAAACTCAGCTTAGTGGTTAAAGCCGTCGGAGATCGATCGATGGCTGCATTGCTGCTATTGTTGTTTTCTCCGATTTTGGTAGTAGTGGCGATTCTCGTCCGGCAGCGGATGGGTAGCCCGATTGTCTTTACCCAAGAGCGTCCTGGTGAAAATGGTCGCATCTTCACCGTCTATAAGTTTCGGACAATGACTGGGGATTGCGACGCACAAGGCAATTTGCTCTCTGACGAAAAGCGGCTGATTCCCTTGGGACAATTTTTCCGCAAGGCTAGCTTAGATGAGCTACCACAACTGGTTAATGTATTGCTGGGGGATATGAGTTTTGTCGGCCCTAGACCACTGCTGGTAAGATATCTGGAGCGGTACAACTCCGAGCAGGCACGTCGTCATGATGTACTGCCAGGAATTACTGGTTGGGCACAGATAAATGGCCGAAACGCGCTCACCTGGGACGAAAAATTTAGGTTGGATCTCTGGTATGTGGACAATTGGAGTTTGTGGTTGGACTTGAAGATTTTGCTGCTGACAGTCAAGAAGGTATTCAAGCGGGAAGGGATCAGTCAGAATGCCAATATCGTGGGGATGGAGGAGTTTATGGGGAACGATCCTAAACTAGAACAAGAAATTAATTAAGTTGCTAATACAAAACTCCGAATTTGCCAGGGTTTAACAATTGGCTCTACATCCTCTGCCGCTGGTTCTTCGAGTAAATTTACCACTCGATCGATCCTTAAGTTCAGATCTCCCGTTATATCAATTTGTCCTTCAACACCATGACACTCATAACACCGCAATATCCAAGACTTATCTGGAGTTTCTGACGGTTTGAATGCCATTAAGACTAGATTATCTGCCTCCAAATCGATGAAACTATTCGTCGATGCTAAATCTCTGTCTACATCTGTTTTCGCCCGTGAAGCTAATTGCAGTACTTGCAGCGGTGAATTCAACTCCAGTCCCTTTCTCACCGTGTGAGCCGCCTGCCAACTGCCACTGTGTGGATAAATTGCGTAGGTGAATTGATGATATCCTCGATCGGCATTCGGATTTGGCCACTTGCTACTGCGAAGTAAAGTCAGTCGCAGGTAATCTGTCCCAGCATCATAGCCATATTTACAATCATTCAAAATACTTACGCCATACTCACCATTGCGATCCGTGAGATCTGCCCAGCGATGCATGGGCAATTCCCATTTAGCTTGCTCGGTAGGTGTTTTGGGGAGAGTTGGACGCTCGATGGCACCGCAGGCAGTTTCAGACGTGGAAATATCCGCAGCCAGGTTCAGAGGGAAATTAGCTTTGACTAGGATATGTTCGGCTTGCCAATCGACACTGGTTTCGATGCGGACGATCGAGCTGTGAGCATCTAAGATATAGTCTTGAGTAAAATCACATCCAGCTAATTCCCGCACCACTCGTAAGCGTTGACGAATCACACCGTTTTCGATCCACTCGATCGATCTTAATTCACTTGGTGGCAATGGTTTCTCTGCATATTTAGGATCGATATTCCACGCACCCCAATATTGTCCGCCGTCTTGGAAAGCTTGGAGTTGATTTGCACCTGTGGACGCGAAGATCTGGCGATTGTTGAGGATATCGTAAATGCTGGCAATGTCTCCAGTTTCGGGATTAATTTTTACTTCTACAAATTGGTTTTTAAAAATAAAACCGCTAGAAGCTAGTATTTTGGTTGACCCACCCCCCCCTTCTCTTCGAGACGCTCCGCGAACGGGTACCCCTGTCTTGCAAAGGTGCTTCACTTGGGGAAACCCCAAGACCGCACTTTTCGCTCCTTGGAGGGGATTTTTCAGTGCTAGCCAAAATAATTGATAGCCGACGCTGGGTAAATTTGCTGCGAGAAATAATATCTGCTGGGCAGATGATTGACTCGGGATTAATTTCCCATTTGCATCAAAAACTTGCCACCCAGTCGAAAATCCAACTTCTTCAAAATTTAGAGGGTATTCAATTACTTCGCTACGCACCCAGTTCAGCGCATTGAAAACAACGATCGGAATTGCACCCGCTACTGGTGGCGTTGGGATCTTAATTCGATCGCAAATATCACCCAGCGCATCGCTAATCATCCCTGTTGTGACTCGTTCGACTTCTGCCCAGCCTTGATTTGCAGTTACATACACAGGTTCGATCGCTGTACCAGGAATGATATCGTGAAACTGATTGAATAATGTCTGTTTCCAAGCCGCTTCGATCTGCAATTTTAGATTTTCGGGATAAGCTTGTTTAGTAACGATACAGGCTAAAGATGACCAGAGTTCAGCTTGATATAATAAATCCTCACATTGACGATTCGATCGCTTTTGATCGGCGTGGGTGGTGAAACAACCGCGATGAAATTCTAGATAGAGTTCATCTTTCCAAACTGGTAATAAGTGGCTATCGTTTCTACCCGCTAACTTATCCAGATATTTAACAGCCGTCGTAAATTCTAGCTTGGGAAATACATCCGACTGCGACCATCGATCGGCAATTTCCAACATATCACGAGTCGGCCCACCACCATGATCGCCCACGCCAAATAGATACAGTGACTCATTTATCCCCGTACTAGCCTGCCACTTACACGCATAATCGATCATCTTGAGTGGATCGATCCCTTCACCAATTGGCGACGACATCAGACTCAAAACTTGACTACCATCGGGCGATTCCCACCAGAATAATTGATGGGGAAATTGATTGGTATCATTCCACAAAAACTTCTGCGTCACGAAATAATCGATCCCACCCTGCTTGAGCAACTGTGGTAATTGATGACAAAATCCAAACGTATCGGGTAGCCATGCAACTTTCGTCACCGCTCCAAATTTTGACAGATTGTATTGCTGTCCATAAATAATCTGCCGCGCGATCGATTCTCCCGAAATCAAGTTAAGATCTGGCTCGATCCACATCCCGCCCACTATCTCCCATTTACCCGCCTGCACCTGCTGACAAATACCTGCGAATACCTCCGGCTGATTGATTTCCATCCACTCATACAACGCAGGCGTAGAATGGCAAAAAGTCAGATCTGAGAATAGCTGCTGGAGCTTCAATGTCGATCGAAATGTCCGTTCCGCCACCTCCCAAGTCTCCGCCACCTCCCACAGCCACGCCATATCTAGGTGGGCATGTCCGAGGAGTTGGATCGTTGCGGAGTCCTTTACCCCACCCCAGCCCTCCCCTTTACAAGGGGAGGGAGCAAGAGAAATCCCCTCCCTGGAGGGGTACCCGCAGGGGGGGGTGGGTAGATCGCTACCAAGTACGATCGATTTAACCTGCTGCTTAACCGCCAACACCGCCTGAATGAACCGTCTACGATCCACCGTCAACAAATCATAATCGATCGAATCGATTACACCCGCCACATCATTCAACAACGAAGAATTAAAACTGGCAATCTGCTTCACCATCACCGCCAATTCATCCGCCAACCAACCAGGCTCAGGATCTAGCGGCTCTGAAGACTCATAAACGACCTGGGAACGCATCAAAGCACCAACATCGTGCCCAGGACTCACCAACCGCAATCGCAGCTCTAAAGACGTTCCAGGCACCGCCGCAGGCATCAACAACACTCGCGGACTATGATCGAACAAATCTCCTTCTTGTACCAACACCCCATCGACAAACACCTGCGCCAACTCCGCCCACCAAGTAAATGCCAACCGACAAACTAAACCACTGACTGGATAGCCCTGAATCTGAGTAGGAATTACCAATGTTTGAGCCAGCCAAATCTCCTGCTGTCCACGTTCCCAGGCAATTTGCCCCTTTTCATTCAAACTTACTCGATCCCATTGACTCAGATCTCTATCTAGAGATCCACACCCCAGCGACATCCGCCAATCAGTTAAGATATCGATCTGACTTAAGCTCCGCAATCGTTCAATTGCAGCCAGGATCGAAGATACAAAACTTTGTTCGGAATCATTCATAAGTTCGCTAGAATCATTAAATTAGTCGATCGTGGATAGTCAAATCCAAATTGCTATGTCTGGAAATTACCAAAGCCGAGTTTTTACCTTTATTAGTAAGCGTACCAATCGCTTCAAGGATACCTGTGCTCAGGGTTTTCGACATATCAAAGTAGCGGTGGTTTGGAGTGGTCAAGCATTACTATATCCTTTCCACCTACTCGCGCAGACCACAAAAATCTTTCAGCCTCAAATTGCGCCGCCAGCAGAAAAGCTAATACTGCCACCAGTTTCCGATATTAACATCGAACAGGCTCTAGAGTTGGTTGTAGATGCTGGATATCCGATTGTAATTGCCGAGGGTGGATCTTTGACAACGGCAGATTCGTGGGAAGGAAGTCGCCAACAGCCAGTTGCCACAACTACTCGTTCGCGTAGCGTCTCTGGAAGAGAATCGATCGTTGTCAGCGAAGATTCATCAAATCTGGGGTCTTACGATCCCGATACCGATGATTGGGAAGTTGCTTCATATAGTCCCCGTAGATCTCAACAAGTAGTTACTAAAAAGCCAGTTATTCAGGGATTGAGTTCGTTATTAATCGATCGACAATTGGTGCTAGTAACAACCGAAAATGAAATCTTAGATATTCTCACTAATTCCCAGCAGCAGGAAATTCGGCGCAGAATTGGCAGCGATATAGCGATCGATTGGTATCGATGGAGTACCGGAGAAATACTCGTTGGCGGAGCCTCTCTGTTCGCGGAGCGTCTGCCTCAGCAGAAAGAGAATCGTCATTCACTAGATTCTCTTCCAGAGACGCTACGCGAACAATTAGCTGGTACTCAACAATTATCACTCACTAGTGGACATGATCGACCACAACTAGCGATCGCCAGTAGTGAAGATCGATCTTCAAATTTACTTACTCGATTCCAAGAGTGGCTCCAGAGCTTCACCGTCAAACCTAACGAAACAATTATTCAATTAAGCGAGCTTAACACTGAAAAACTAGATCGAATCGAATCAAAACTACCCCGCCAAATTGCGCCTGGTAGTTATAATTTCATACCTCAACCACCGTCGATCGATCGATTTTTCGATCTGCCTCAACTCCCACCAATTAATGAACCAGAACCACCAATTATTCCTGTTAATTCAATCCAACAGACATTAGTTGAGTTCCAGCCACAGTGGTTAAAAAAATGGTGGAACTATTATCGGGAGTATCTATCTATTCCCACTACAGATTTTGATGAATTTGAACGCGATCGAATTATTCATCAACCAGCAGAATTTCAATTAACAAAGATAGAAGAACACAGTCAAAATAGAATCGAGCGTGGAGATTCCACCAATCGACTTGTCATAGGCGATGCTGTGCGTTCGCGTAGCGTCTCTGGAAGAGAATCGAATGAAATTACACAAGATCGATCTAAGTCCAACCAAAATTCAGGTAAATTAGATCGCAAGATTTTTCAAAATGTCGAACATAATCCAGACTGGATCGAAACTGAAGCTGAACGAGTCGGCTACAGCCAGTCGCCAATTACTAAATTACTAGAATGGATCGATCTTATCTGCTTAAGAATTGAAATTTGGTTAATCAGAATATGGGCCGCAATTACCAACGATCGATCTAAGATTTAAAAATAGGGCAAGCTATTACTTGCTATTTACAACGGAAAGTCTTTATTCTAAAACATTAAGCAGCGAAGTGAAGGACTTCAATTTCAGCATTTTCATCTACAACTCGCTCGGCACGATCGAGAACAGATTTAGTAGTGTTTTGACTGAGATAATATTCACCACAATTTTCACAAATATCAGCAGGTACGCCTTTAAGAATGATAATGCAATTATCTCGCTCTAGAGTAATGGTAGCATTGCCAGTATAGGTAGTTCCGTGTTTACAAAGGACACATTTCATCAATTTATTTCCTAGTGCTAAAATTATTCAACCAGATTGCTGGGTCTGGATTATAAGCAGTGATAACGTAAACTATGTTTGTGGATTCATCAATTGAATAAACTACATGAATCGGACAGTTGTTGATAAAGCTGAGGATGAGACAACTAGCAAAAGGAGTATCATCTGGATATGACTCGATAATTACCCCTTCGTTAATAGCAGCTTCAACTTCTACTTCAGATATCTTCCGTGAGAACATTCGCCTGATTGCATGGCTTGAGAACACGAGAGTAAGATCTATCACTGCACTAAAATTGTAACTACTAAACCTTATTTTAATCTGGACAAATAGTTAATTAACTATTTAAGATAGGCGATCGTCACACCACCACCACCATCTTTTTCACCTGCCAATTCAAATCGAGCTACTTGTGGATGATAGCCCAAAAATTCATGCACCCCCTGACGAAGTTTACCAGTACCTTTGCCATGAATCACCCACATAATTCCTGACTCATAAGCCCGCCCAATTCCCTTTTCAAGTTCTGGCTCGGCGTTTTCCACGCGCTGACCCCGAATATCTACTGTATTTATTGATGTCCGAATTGCCACAACTGAGGATTTAGCGATCGCTTTACCCGCAACTTTAGCTCCTGATTTTTTCTCGACTGGAGCAGCTTTTTCACCCGTTAATGATTCAATATCTACCAGGGCGACATTCATTTTCATCATCCCAAATTTGACATTGAGATTACCATTTTCATCTACCTTGCTAATTACTTCCGCTTTCTGCCCGATTTTGGGAATGCGGATCCGATCGCCAATCTGCGGATTGAAGCCTGGAGGCGGCTTGGGAGTCGATTTAGCTTGAAGATGAAGGTTTGTGAGTCCATCTAGTCCAGCGGTGGCTTGCTGGGCAGCCTGAGCGGTCTGAGGGCCTTGCTGGAGCTGGCGAATCACCTGGGCGATCTCCCCTTTCGCTTCAGCTATGGCAGCTTGAATCGCCCGTTCTTGATTTAATTTCAGCTCCTGTTCTCGCGCCTGCAATTGCGCCGCTTTTTGGGAAACTTCTAGATAAAATGCTTCCGCCTGTTTCAAGATTTGAGCAGCTTCATTCGCTTTAGCTTCCTGAGTCCGCCGCTGTGCTTCTAGTCCAGCAATTACTTCATTTACCTCCTGCGTTGCACCCAAAACTACCTGAGATTTGGCACTATCGATTACATCCTGATTCAATCCCAACCTTTGAGCGATCGAGAGTGCATTCGATCGACCTGGAATCCCCCATAGTAAACGATAAGTCGGCGCAAGTTTGACATCATCAAACTCCACCGAAGCATTCTCAAACCGACTGTCTTGATACTTGAGAGCCTTCAATTCACCATAGTGAGTAGACGCGATCGTCAACATCGCTCGATCGGCTAAATACTGCAATAATGCGATCGCCAGTGCGCTACCCTCAGCAGGATCGGTTCCGGCTCCAACTTCGTCGAGGAGGATGAGGGCGGAGGGAGTGTGGGAGTGCGGGAGCGTGGGAGCGTCGGGGCGTGGGAGCATGGGAGACTGGATAGTGTCAACATTCTCTTCGTGCTCACGTGCCCCCGCGCCCCCGTGCCCCCGTGCCCCCATCCCCTCCCCAACTGCATCCAAAATCCGTCCAATCCGGCGAATATGTCCTGAAAAAGTGGAAAGACTTTGCTGGAGCGATTGTTCGTCGCCGATGTCAGCGAGAATGAGATCGAACCAGGGAATCTCGACTGGCTCACGTGCGGGGATAAATAGCCCCACCTTGGCCATTAAAGCGACAATTGCGAGGGTTTTGAGGGTGACGGTTTTGCCGCCCGTGTTCGGGCCTGTAATGGTGACTACGCGGATGTCTGGACGAATCGACAGATCGATCGGTACTACTTCTGGTCCCTCTTCATGTCGGTGTTGCCAGATCAGTAAGGGGTGGCGGAGTTGGCGGAGGGTAATATATTCATTGATGGATCGATCGATCAGTCGCGGTGGATTTGCTTCCAACCACAGGCTATATCTGGCTCTGGCTGTGGCTAGATCGATCGTGGTAGCAACTACCAGCAGATGTTCTAAATCTTCGACAACCTCAGTGATCTTCGCCGTCAGAGCTGTCAAAACTAGTTCGATTTCTCGTTGCTCCTGGCGTTGGAGTTGACGCATTTGATTGCCCAGATTAACGATCTGATGGGGTTCAATGTACAGCGTCGAACCACTCCCAGAACTATCGTGGACTACCCCAGGAATTGTATCCTTGTGAGAAGCTTTAACTGGAATGACAAATCGATCGCTCCGTTGGGTAATTAATGGCTGTTGGATCGCATTAGACTGACGCTGCATCAGACTATTGAGCAGCTTGTAAATCTTTTCTCTAAACCCTTTGAGCTGCACCCGCACCTGGGCTAATTTCGCACTCGATCGATCCGTAACATCACCGCGATCGTCGATACAATGATAGATATCCTGCTCGATCTCTGGATACGTCCGCACATCAGCGATTAAACCCTGCAACACCGGAATATTTTCCGCACCATCCAACGTCCGCCGCAGCTTTCGCATCCCCGCCAAAGTAGTCGCAATCTCATGCAGCTCTTTCCCCGACAGCATCCCTTGCACCGCCGCCCGCTCCAGCGCGTCACCAAAATCTTCAATCCCATCCAGGGACAATCCACCAGTCAGACTGGTTTCTAACTCATACACTTCCTTTGTTTGCGCCAGTAGATTTAGGCTGACACTCGGCTGCTGGGGAATCACCAAATTTCGCGCTGCAATCGTCCCCAATTTAGTCGCCGCAAATGTCGCCACCTGCTGACACAATCGCGACCATTCCAATAATTCTAATGTCTCTGCCTGAATCACTACGCTATACTCGATCGTGCATTTCTAACCATTATAGGTGTTGCCGATCGGGGATTTGCAAGATCCAAACATAACTAATTTAGGTGAAATATTTAATCAGAGGAAATTGTCATCAGATTACACCGATCTATATATAATGAGGGCTGTATCCACCAAAAGCACAGCTCATGAACCAAAGAAAATCTTTTTTCGAGGCACTCTTTGATTTTTCGTTTAGTAGCTTTATCGCTACCAAAGTAATTGGAATTCTCTATATTATCTCGATTGTAATATCTTCAATTGTCTGCCTCTTTCTATTGCTTGGTTCGTTTAACAGTGGGATCGGCGGTGTCTTTGCTGGCTTAATTGGCGTACCGCTATTATGGATTTTCAATGTAATCATCAGTAGGCTTAGTTTAGAGTCGTTGATTGCATCGATTAAGACATCGGAAAACACGGCTCGTGTAGCAGAAATGATGCAAAACCAAAATTCATAACCAGGAGAGAGGATGATATCCCATCCTCTCGGCTTAAATATTTTTCTACTCTACGTTATGCCAAGCCATTAGTGCTAATTGATAAACCTCAATCCAGGGCACCTGATATTTTTGGGCTATTGCTGCACAATCATCGTACTCAGGTTGAACATTGGTAATTGAATCATCAGCAACTAGATTATTGCGAGCAATTTTTACGCGAACGATCCCATATTTAGTCACCACAGATTCTATTTTTCTGGGTAAGATCGATCGAGTCTGTCGATCGTGACGAATACCAATCGTACTAGTTTCTTTGAAGATAATTTGTTCGCAGTCGATCGATCGATCTAACGGACAAATAACTGTGAGTAATATACCCGACCGAGATTTTTTCATCCCAATTGGCTGGGTAAATACATCCGCCGCTCCAGCTTTAAATAATAGATCGAAAATATACCCGATCGCTTGAGGATTGAGATCGTCAATTTGGGTAGTCAAAACTTCGATCGTTTCTAAACAATCTTGGCGCACGGGCGAAGACAAAACCGATCCAGTTTCCGTGCCCAACCACAGCCGTAAAATATTTGGAATCGGTAGCTGAATCGTCCCCGCACCCAAACCAATCTGCTGGAGTTGCATCGTTGGCGGTGTGCCAAATTCAGTCGCCAAAGTCACCGCAATCGCTGCACCTGTGGGCGTGACTAGCTCTCGATCGATCCCATTGCTATATACTGGCACCTGCCGAGCCGAAAGTAATTTTAGCACCGCAGGTACAGGCACGGGCAAAATCCCATGTGCCGCCCGCACTGTGCCGCCACCTGTGGGCAATGGGGAACAGTAGATTTTATCGATATCTAGATAATCCAAGCCCAAACAAGTCCCAACAATATCGACGATCGCATCCACCGCCCCAACCTCGTGAAAATGTACCTCAGATGGGTCAATTCCGTGAACTGCACCCTCCGCGATCGCCAATTGACGGAAAACATCCAAACTCCACTGCATCGTTCTAGCGGGCAAATTTGCCGCATTTATTAGCTTTTCGATTTCAGGTAAATTCCGTTGGGGCGTATCGTAATGATGGTGATCTGAATCTTTAGCTACGGTATTAGTTGGTGTGGGATGATGGTCGTGAGCATGTCCATGTTCATGGTCATGTGAATGTTCGTGCTCGTGAGAATGCTCATCATGATGAGAATGTTTATGCTCGTGATTTGATGAACTTATCGCAGTTAAATCTACATGTACCTTAGTTGCTATTTGCCCATTGTGATGAATTTTTTCGGCCCAAATATGATACTCAGAACTAATCCCCAATCGATCGAGTTGAGTGATTAAATATTCTACAGGTACGCCAGCATCTACCAATGCCCCCAAACACATATCCCCAGCGATTCCAGTTTGGCATTCTAAGTAGGCGATTTTAGTCATGTGGGAAATACAGAGTAGGTTGCTGACTTAACGATTAATTTCAATTGGTGTCGATCGAACAGATTTCGACTAATAATTTAATTATCAACGATCGACTAAAATTATGGCTACCATCTACGAAGTTCATCCACAGACACCCCAGATTAGAAAAATTGATGAGATCGTAGCAGCATTGAGAAATGGAGCGGTGATGCTATATCCCACAGACACAGTTTACGCGATCGGCTGCGATCTCACATCAAAAACAGGAGTCGATCGAGTCCGCCAGATCAAGAAAATGTCCAACGATAAACCCCTAACTTTCTTGTGTCAGTCGCTCTCCAATATCTCCGAATATGCAGTAGTCTCCGATCCTGCTTATCGGTTGATGAAGCACCTAATTCCTGGTACATATACATTTATCTTACCAGCCACCAAACTAGTACCGAAACTCGCCCAAGATCCCAAACGCAAAACCACTGGCATTAGAGTACCCAAACATCCACTCTGCCAAATTCTGCTAGAAAGCATGGGCAATCCCATGATTTCGGCATCCGCACACATCCAAGATGAAGACGGAGATCGACCGACTTTAGGTGTAGAAAAAGCGAGATTATTCGACCATCTAGACAAACTGGTAGATATCATCATCGATGACGGCTCAGAACCAGGCATGGAAGGCTCAACCATCCTAGATATGACGATTGACCCTCCTGAAGTAATTCGGGAGGGTCTAGGCTATGCTGAAGTGGCATCCTGGCTGTAAATGAGATACTGCTGGAATTAATATTCGATCGTGTCGCTTCACAATTCTGATTCACCCACCCTTGGATCGTGGTTTTGTGCTCAAGCTGCGTGCGCCAGAACGATCGATGGTAATGTCGATCGCGAAGTGTGCCGTAATCATGCCTCATCTAGTTGTTGCAAGAATCACCGCATCAAGATTGCCACTGCGTAGCTCATCCAATGGCATTTTTTGCTCGTCTAAGCGTGGATTGGGTGACAATAAACAAAAAAGTTTCTCCCAGTCAGAGTAAGTATGATTCAAATGCTTTAAAACCTGTGGTAGACCAGGTAAGATCTGACCAGCGTCGGTAAATTGCCAGATTGGATAGAGATGTCGATCCTGCCACCACAACCCAATAATTTCACATTCTTCGCGCAGTTTGTCTAAAGACTGGACACTCTCCACTCTAATTATTTGAACGACTTTCTCCGCATCCCAGTAACCACCTTCTGAGACGAGTAATTCCCACTGAAGATCGAGGATATTTAGATTCGATCCCGTCACTTTTTGGCGATCGCTATGACTCGGTAGGCTGATATTTTCATCTCGATCGGACATGGATTTTTGCTCCAGTTGGGTGTGTTGTAGGTAATCAAAATCTCAATTAAACAAAGTATACCCGCAAGTATTTGCCACAGACCCCAAATCGACCAACAGAATGTCACCTCTATGAGGATTCACTTAACCGACAATTTCATTTAATCCGCTAACAATTACAGCTAGTTCCTCTGAAGAAACTTGGCTGATTCGCTCGCCCAATCTATCTATTGATAATGTCCGAATCTGGCTAATTTTTACCCAAGACTGTTTTGGTAAAGCCACTGATTCAATTAAAAAAGTCAGCGGAAATTCGGCCTTTGGAGCTTGACTCGTCAGAGCCAGAGCAATTACTGTTCCTGAATACCGATTGAATACGTCCTGGCTGATAATCAATACTGGACTAGTACCAGATTGTTCGCGTCCGCGTGTGGAATTGAGATTTGCCCACCAGATCTCTCCTCTTAGTATGTCGGCCATTGAGCTAAATCTCCTTCGATCCCTTCTTCTGCTAATTGTTGTTCTATTCGTGGATCGAGTTTTGCACATTCACTGGCTAACCGAGTCTGACGCAATAGGAAGAGTTTATCGGTTAATGCTTCTTGGATTGCTTTACTCCGATTGGGAAATACTCTTTGTGAGACTAATAGATCTACTTTAGATAATAGGTCTGAGTCGATCGTGATTGCGACTTTGTTAGTTGCCATACATCATTAGAGATTTAGCGGTATGACAAATCATCATACCGCTTCAAAAGCTTTGTTGTCAATTACCGATCGAATCAGCATCGATCGAGATTAAACCGTCTAAATCGATCGGTCATTAGCTCTATTTGATGTGACGATTCGTTCTAATTCTGGTGGGAGAGTGACTTCCATAATATCTGCTGTCGTGCTGTCGCGGGAAGGGTGTCCATCTGCCAGACCCAGTAAATTCTGTCCATATCTCTTTTCATACCAAGGATTCGATTGTTACCATCCCACCTTCAATAGCTTCAATCTGAACTTTAAACCCATAAAGTAAGCTCATTCCGACTAGGGGAGCGGCTTCGGAAGCAGCTACATCAATAATCTGGATCTAACCATCCCAAATTACTGTGGCTTTGTACATCTCAAAAATCACTTCGCTGCCATCGCCTAAAGTACCAACATCACGGAAATGCCAGGGTAATCCGAGCACAGAGATCCTAGCCATTGGCAGAGAGAGAAAACCTGTAAATCCTGTATCGATAACAGCCTCAACCATTTGTTTCGGAGCATTTTCATGACCGATTGCTACTCGAATGATGGCTTCACAATTTTGATTGACGATTCCTTGCATCATGCTGTTGTCTTCAAACTTTGAGAACCAAAGCGGTAGACTGCTCGATGTCCGATCCGAATTACCCAAGGTTGAGCATCTGGGTATCGATCGTAAAGTCGATCGACTGCGGCGATCGGTTTGTCGGCTATTTCAAATGCTCCAGTTTCAATATCGATCGCGACGATCTTGCCTCGATCGATCTCTTCATCGATTTGTTGACGCACTTGGGATTGATAAATCTCGTCGCCACGTTGGGCAAATTCTTCTTTGCTGTAGCGGGGTTGCCGAATTGTCATGAGCTTGACCTCGTTTCAACTTTATCTCTTTATTTTAACTCAAGCGATCGAACTATCGAATTGTTAGCAATCGATCGATAGTCCAAAGCTCGATTCTCAGGATGAGAGGCTACGCCAACGAATATCATCACGATTCAGCAAAGCCGAGGCTACGCCAATGAATCCTTTCACCATCAACGTTCCACGAAACCACCCTAAAATCATCACCATCGATCGATATCATATCAATTCTCATCCTCTTCATCAAAATTTGGTTCCTTAAATCCCAACCAGAATAGAATTATTTCTTCTATTTCGCCTAATTGCTCTGGGGTGAGGTTTCCTAATTTACGGATTAGTTTTGCGTGAGGGATTGTAATGATGTTTTGGACATCGAAAGCACCAGGTCGAAGGAATCTTACTGCGATCTCGACTTCAAATCTCGAACCTCGTGAACTTGTCGTGTGTGGAATGAGTGTTGTTAAGGCACGGTCACGATCCAATGCTGGAATACTGACAACTAAACATGGTCTGACTTTCGCCACAGAACCCAAATCGACTAACCAAACTTCACCCCGATTAGGATTCATATGCAGATTCTTCTTCGTCTAACTGTAGAAAAATTTCTTCAGCACTCAGCACCAATTCCTCATCGGTCAATGGTGGGAAGTCTAAATAAGCCGTCCGCTTGAAAATCTCTGATGCTAAATCTAGTCGCTCTGAGTCTGTCAGTCGATCGAATGTAGTCAGGAAATCTTGTACAACAGGAGTCATCGTTTCTCTCCTTTTCAATATCTTCACAGCATAACACCACTCAAGCTGTCTGAGCGATCGAGACTAAAGCCGATCGATCTCAAGATCGAAAGCACTATCTACAGTAGCTAAATCCTCATTCTTCGCCGAGCCAAAATTCATCTGGTAATAGTTCGTCAAAATCATCGCTCATTTTCATTGCGCCACGATTTAGCCCCAAAATTCTTGGAGATGATGCCGATAGGTATCGATCGGGTGTTGCCGATCCGTCAAGAGACTGAATAAAGGCTAGAACGCTCAGTTGCATTGGTTCGGGGATTTTCTCTAGTTCCCGAATTATCGATTCGTTCGCGTAGCGTCCGCTTTGCAGAATCATACTCATGATGCGATGGGGCAGATTGAATATGATTCAATTTTACCATTCCCACATCTAGGCAACAAGGATCGATCCATAACCCGAAAATCGATCTAATTTTGAAAGTTTCCCGATCTGTGGAAAATATGTGCGTATATAGCTATGTTACTTCACAAATTAGAATCGAGGCACTTTTTTATGAATGAGATGGTTACTTACAAGACTGAAGTGCTTGAATTTAATGGTGAGAGATACACCGTGTTGTTCAGAGCGCGAATGGATGGAGAGTTCTACGACTTACTTGCAACTAATGAGTTGAAAACAAAAAAATACATTGGCACTTATTCAAAAGAAGTTGCAGATGATTTTAAAAATACTACTCGTAAAAGCCTTGAAAATATAGTGTTTCAGCTCCTCAAAGATGAAATTGTCAAGTAAATTGCCTGATTTGTAATAGTTCGCCATCTACTTATGTCACGAGACACTAATCGTCTAAACATAGAAAAACTCACTACACAGTTGGGTTTAGATCCAAATCTCTTTTTGCACGAAATACATTGGATTTTAGAAGAAGAGAGAATTAATAAAGTTACACCAACTTTGGAACAATTTCAGGATTGGAATAGACAAAAAGATGGGCTAAATCAATTCTGGAAATATGCCAATAGTAAACTTTGTATCGAACTAACAGCCGAGGAAGCACAATATATCTGGAATTGTATAGACCTGACATTAAATACACGCCAACGGAAGGTCTTTACTTTTGAAGATTATTTGACAATCGCTATTAGATCAGAACAAAAATGCGAGCTTTGTGGAAAGCAACCACCTGAAGTAACTCTTGAAATTGATCATATATTACCAGTATCTAAAGGTGGGACTAATTCTACATTCAATCTACGTTTTTTATGCCAACACCATAATCGTTCGAGAGGTAATCGCTTTCGATGGTCGGATATTTGGCGACGTACAACTTTATAGTTAATATTAAAAAGATTTATGAAACAAGTTAGAGCCTTAATTATCAAGCAAAAAGGATCGATTCTATACTGCTTTACAATGAATGCTGTAGAATTAGAACCTTTGTGTTTTGTGGAAGCTATGTCTCGTGATAACCAGAAAGGTTTACAGCGTGTTGCAGAGCCATCAAGAATTAAAGAAATTGGAGAATATCTTGCAGACGCAGAAGATTGTCTATTACCCAACAATATTATTCTTAACTTAAAATCAGATGTTATAATTGAACCCGACAGTGATGGTAAAATGGCAACTATCACTTTCCCATCTGAGCAAGGTGAGTACGCTTTTGTTGTAGATGGACAACATCGTATATTCTCTTTCAATGATACATATCGTCGATTAGAAAAAGATATAACTTTTGAGCTGCCAGTAGTAGCATTTCACAACGCATGTGCTGAGGTTGTTGGCGCGATATTTGTATCTATCAACAGCAATCAAAAGCCAGTAAATAAAGATCTAATGACTCAAATGAAATTGATTTTGGGGTTGTTAGATAATGATATTGACAAGGCATGTATTGAGTTAATTCATTCTCTAGATGAAGACCCTAATTCTCCACTAAAAAATCGTATACTTAGACTGCCAAAAGAGACAAATAAATGGATTAAGACTAATCAATTATTGCCAGTTTTCAAAGGATTTCTATTACCAGGTGGATGTTTGGACGATAAAAAACCTTTGAACGAAAACGAATTCTCATTGTTTATCTTCAAGCAATTTCTAAAATATTTCCTGAGGCATGGAATGATGAAAAATGCAAAGAGTATCCTCTTCTTAAACCGAGTAGTTTGCAAATAACTTTTGGTTTGTTAGAGTATGCTATGCAGCGTTGTGACTTCAAGGAAAATTCTTCATACACATTTGAGACTTTTACTCGTCAGCTTGAACCACTGACCGAAATTACCTTACTTAATAATTGGAAAAAATCTTCTGTTGACGAGGCTCTTTCAACTCAACCTAAGAGGGGAATGTTTTTTGGGCAACTTAAAGCAGCGTTAAAAATTAAGCCTCCCGCATAAAGTCAATTTAAAAGTTAGGGTGGGTATTTCCCACCCTGCAAGTTATGGATAGAAAGATTTCTAACTCCCGCCAATTCTTGCCACATCGCGAGAATTCTCCTCAAACGCAGCATCGAGCGCATCATCACCACTCAACCCCGAAGCCAGCGCATTCTGAATCGCTTGCAACACCCGCTTGTAGTCACGCGGCATCACCTTCACAAATTTCGGTACCATCGCCTCCCAATTTGCTAGCACTTCGGCTGCTTTCTGACTCTGGGTATACTGGGCATGTTTAGCAATCGAACTTAGCCCATAAAAGCTTGAGGCGTGATAATTGAGATACCCCTGAAAGGATCGAGTACTAGCAAATCAGCATCACCCGTGACAATACATTTAGCATCACCGCTTACAGCTAATTCCAGAAACTTGTTATCCTTCGCGTCACGGCAGTCAGTAACGACTTCCATAACTTCAACAATTATGGCATCCTCTACAAATTTAGCCAGAAATTGTAACCGCCCTTCCGCTGAAATATACCGCTCAAACTTGGGGCGGCGCAACACATTGTCAAGTTCAACCAGGATAGAATCAGACACCAAAACAGTGCCGCGCAAAAAGGCTAGATCGAAAGCTTGCCGAGGAACAGATCGTGGTGACAATACCGCGCTGACAATCACATTAGTATCCAAGACAAAGAGATCGCTACTCTTCACCAAGTAGAGTCTCCAAAATTTGAGGCGTTAGCCCCCTCGCTTCCGCTTTTGCCCCGATATCATCCATGATTTGTGGTAACAAAACGTCAGATGGCGCAAATAGTTCGCGGACACGTAACGATAAGAGCAACTGGATCTTCTGTTGTTGTTCTACTGATGCTTGGCTATAGGCAAGAGCAGTAGAGTCGTCAACAGGAATAGAAATCGTAGTGTTTGTCATCACTGGTTTCCTTAACTTCAAATGAACAGCAGCTACTAACTCAAATGGCATTATAGTTCGCTAACCTGCCTCGTCCCAATCGGCTAGGGCAATACAGCAATTATATACTGGCGAATTCAGCTTAATGCCTAGATCGTAATCGATCGATATTAGTCAGCAGAGAAAATATGAATACTTTTCCTGCTGACGAGAGAAGGCAAATTCAGACTATATATCTAACTTCCGCCAATCCGCGCCACGTCGCGAGAATTTTCCTCAAAAGCAGCATCGAGCGCATCATCACCACTCAACCCTGAAGCCAGCGCATTCTGAATCGCTTGCAACACCCGCTTATAGTCACGCGGCATCACCTTCACAAACTTCGGCACCATTGCCTCCCAATTTGCTAGTACCTCTGCCGCTTTCTGACTCTGGGTATATTGGGCATGTTTGGAAATTGAATCCTTCAACTTCCCAATCTCCTCAGTATCCGTCAGCGTTTCCAAGCCCACCATCTGGGTATTACAGCGCGTCGGGAAATCACCCTGCTCGTCGAGGATATACGCAACACCGCCGCTCATACCCGCTGCGAAATTGCGTCCGGTTTTACCTAGTACGATCACTTGTCCGCCTGTCATGTATTCACACCCATGATCGCCGATCGATTCCACCACAGCACTCACACCAGAATTACGGACACAGAACCGTTCGCCAGCCATGCCGTTGATGTAAATTTCGCCGCTGGTAGCTCCGTAGAGAGCGACGTTGCCGACGATAACGTTTTCGGCGGCGATGAAGGTGGATTTGGG
>JANXVE010000061.1 GCA_025351825.1 Chamaesiphon sp. 341R_metabat_111
GCGCCGATGCTGCGTCAACTGGTGCTAGTCAGTGACACCCCGCAACCCGAAATCGGCTACCTTGCCGCCAACGGCACCGAACTAACTAATCTCCACGGTACAGTCACAATCACTGCACCCAAGCTCCGCATTGCCCATTCCCACGATTTACTCCTGACCAAGGAATGGCACCTCTGGCAACAAGAGTGCTTTACCAGTGCCCGCCAGCAGCCGTTTAAACAAGTCTTCCGTGAACTCTATGTCGTGACAACGGGTGAACAGACTAAAACCGGATCCAAACGCTACGAAGGGCACCAAGTGAATCCCCGTCAAGCGATCGCCCTATTTGGACAGCGGGGCTGGCTCTCCGCTGTGGGTGACGGTGTGCGCCGCACCTTCCATCAATCCGGCATCACCGCCACAGTCTCCTTTGCCAATGGCTACTACACGCCAATGGAAGTAGAAGGCTTGACAATCGACAGGCTCAACTTCTACCACCGCGACGACTCCAAATCCATCCCCCTTGCGGATATTCAGCCACGCATCTTCAGCGAAGTCATGCGCGACCTCGATCTCGTCGTCAGCGTTGCCCACATCGGCGGCGTAGATCCCGAAGCCAGTGCCTCCACAGTGGAAATGCGATCGAGCATCCTCCGCGAAACCTGTCGTCTCCTCAAACTCAACAATATCCAAATCCAAGGCAGCCACGCCCTAATTACTGGCGAAATCGGCACCTATTCCGTACATCTGGGCAGCGCGATCGTCCATCGTCAGCCAGGTGGTTCACTCTGCATTCTCCCCGTCAGTTCCCAACATCGCGGACGACTATTCTTACCCTTCGTCGATGACGATCCCAAGACGGCAGAAATCATGTCGAAGGTATTGCTATTAGCGAAGGACAAGGAAATTCAAGATCCGACAATTTTGGAGCAGATCTTAGCAAAATAATGGGCAAAATAACAGAGAGAGCCAGTAATATCAACAAAACACCTACTAATTCGTATGGGCATGACCGTAAGTTATCAACGTATATTACCCGAACAATTCACCCATCTACAAAACAATCCTGAATTAGCTGAAGCTTTTTTTCATCCAGATCTCCAGATGACAATGGATATAATGAACCAAATGAGCCAAGCTCGTCTTCAAAATGACAGCGAGCTAATTCAGCAACTATCAAGACAAGCACTTGAAGTCTTGCATCGAGACAAAGCAAGCGTTTATGAAGGTTATCAGGATACAACGAAAACTCGATTATCTCTTGAAAAAGAGTGGCAAGCAATCCATTACTTACTAACTGGAGAGGTTGAATTCGATAATAGTAAAGCTGAAACAATTCTGATGAATGTAGTTATGGGTGGTATTTTGACTGAATTTGAAGGAACTTTTTATTTATCGCCGGAAGAGGTGAAGAAACTAAGCAAAAATTTACAAGAATTTCCAGAACAAGATTCACGTTTGAGATTTGATGAGCGCGGAGATCGAGAAATATATTCTCAAGAAGATGAATGGGATGAAGAAATATGGGAGCTTTTATCCGGTGCAATAGATTCTATTAATTATTTCTTTAAAACTGCTGCTATAAATAATGAAGCAATCCTAATTTTACATTCATATTGAATAATATATTATTGTTGTCGAGTTTTACTCACGACCCCGATTTGGTTTGCAGTCTACAAACCCGATCGCTTTACTACCCAAATATCCAGCTAATATCATCTCGATCGATGCCTCTACTGGAAAATCACAGCTCGATTTGATTAAGGCTCGATCGGGCTAGTACGCAAACCTCCAGGTATAATTAGAGAAGTACCCGTTAAATTACCATGAGTCCAGAACTAGAGCGGATTTTCAGCCAAGCTCAACAACTCGACGTAGGCACGGTCGGACAAGAATTGCAAACATTAATCGATCGATTTGAAGCTTGGCGATCGAAACTGGTTAGCAACCCGAATATTCTAGGTGGGGAGACAGTCTTCCCTAATTCGCGATTATCGGTACAGCGAATTGGCAGCTCTCTAGAACGGGGTGAAACATTGACAGTATTGCGTGAAGATTATCCCTACTTAACCGATGAGGACTTTCAGTTCGCACGTATTTATTTCAAAGCTAGTCCTCAGCAAGGTAAATCGAGTGCTTTATATCTCAATTTCTGGAATCGCAAGGTTTGAGAATTTACCCATGTGATATGCTTTCGATTCTATTTCAGAGAGGCTTTGCCAAAGAGTTCTACTCACGACCTCGATTTGGTTTGCAATCTACCAACCCGATTGCCTCACTATTCAAATATCCAGCCAAAGCTATCTCGATTACCGCCTCTACTGGAAAATTTATTTCGATTCGAGGCTCGATCTCTGAGCTGGGATACAACTCTCTATGTACAATTAGAGTAATAACCCTTGTATTGTGAGATTCAACCAATGCCAAAAACAGTTTGGGCGACCTTTTCACAGGGCAAAGTCGAACTCTCAGAACCGATCGTTATTCCTGAAGGAACGAGAATACTTGTAACTGTCTTACCTGATGATGAGAGCGATTTCTGGCTCAAAGCTAGTCAAACCTCACTAGCTACCGTTTGGGATAACGATGAGGATGACATCTATGCCCAGCTACACTAAAAACGACATCATCTTAGTTCTGTCTCCCTTCTCAGACTTATCCGGATCGAAAATTAGACCCGCCGTTATCGTCAATGCCGAGCATATTTCTCAAGATTTGATTGTCGTTCCTCTAACCAGCAAAACTTCATCGCTGCTTGGAGGTGAATTTATAATATCTGAATGGGCAGCAGCAGGATTGAAACTCGAAACAGCCGTCAAAAGAGGTTTATACACTGTTCACCAGAGCTTAGTTACGAAGACAATTGGCAAATTAGCCGACCCTGACGCGGAACAATTGACTCGATCGATCCAACTTTGGTTAGAGTTATAAAATTCGCAAGACTATTCTCACGGAGAGGATTTTAATTGGCGTTGCTGGTTCCATGTATGATTTACAAATCTGGCAATCTTTGAGATCCTCGGTAGAGGCAATTCATGAATTGCCCCTACCGAGGATCTCATACATCAATTCAGCAACGCCTTTTAATCTTCGCTTACAGGTGCAAAATCTGCGTCCATTGGTGAGAGTCGATCTTCGGCAATTGCCGCAGCTTCATCGGCAGCAGCGGCTTCAGAGAGCATACTGGTGACGGTGACGAGATCGATTTGCTGACGATAGTAGTCTACACTCTTGACTTGGACTTCTACTCGATCACCCAAACGATAGGAAGTACGATTTTTTCGCCCGACGAGACAGGCATAACGGGGACGGAACTCGTACCAGTCATCTTTGAGGGAGCTGACATGGACTAGTCCTTCGACGAGGGAATCTTCGATTTCGACAAAGAAGCCATAAGATTGTACGCCAGTAATCAAGCCTTGGAAAATCTCGCCAGTGCGGGCTTTCATCTTTTCAGCTTTTTGCAATCCAGCTAGGTCATTTTCGGCATCCTGGGCGATCTTGGTACGATCGTTGAGATGGGCGATCGAGCCAGCAATTTGGCTCTCTAGTTCTTGCTGAACTGTTGGTGTGAGTACGTTCCAGGTGATCTGTCCGTGACAGCTACTGCTGCCTAAGTTGATGATTTCCTTGGCGCGGGAAGTTTTGCGATCGCGTCCACTGGCAAATACCTCATGGAGTACTCGCTGGACTAAAATATCGGGATAGCGGCGCAATGGTGAGACACAGTGAGTATAACCATTTTCGATCGCCAGTCCAAAATGAGTACTGGGACTGCTGCTGTAAACTGTGGTTTTGAGCAGGGATTTGAACAGGTAATTGAGCACCTGCGGGACTGGTGAATCGGCAAATTGCAAACTCAACCGCTGCAAGTCAGCGACGCTGATTTCGGTTTCGACTTCCCCTTCAAAACTCAATCCGAGGTTGATTGCCAGCTTAATCGTGTCATTGACTTCTACTAGTTCGGGATGATGTTGAACCGCATAGATCCCTGGTACCTGTAAAGCTTGAAGATGAACGGCGACGGCATAATTTGCCATTACCATCACGTCTGTCAATAGAGATTGAGGATCGTCGAGGAAAATCGCGCCTAATCTGCCCTCATCTACAAACGGTGCTTGCTTCTGGATAAAATCGACTTCCAAACCGCCCCTAGATCGCCGCTGTGCTCGGAAAGCGGGAGCGATCGTTTCCCAGATCGGTTTGATGATTTCGATCGTCTGTGGGTCAATATCGGTAGGTTCGCCTGCTAATACTGCCTGAACTTGACTTGGGTGGAGCAACAAGTCCAGCCGGATCCGACTCGGCTGAATATTAAATTCAATTAGCTCGCCCAAATCGTTGAGCGAGAGAAAAACGGACATCGCCAGCCGCTCTGCTCCAGCACTAAAACCGCACGCCTCATGGACAGCCGCAGGTAATAGGGGAATCGTATCTTCACCCAAATATACGGCGGTACCGCGTCTGCGGGCATCTCGATCGATCCTGTCGTCAGCGACAATATAGCTAGCAACGTCAGCGATGTGCACACCCAGTCGCCAGACACCTCCCTCTAGTCGTTCGATGGTAAGCGCGTTGTCTACTGGCTGTTCCAGCTCGCTCACGGCGATTGTGGGTAGCTCGGTGAGATCGACTCGTCTATCGGCGATGGGATCTTTCACGCCCGTGGCAATTTTCTGAGCAGCGGCTTCTACTGCGGGACTGAAAGTTTGGTGTAAATCGTGCTTGCAGGTAACAATATCGATATCTGCTGCTGATTCCGCCGTGGTGCCTAATACTCGCACAACTTTACCTAGCGGTAAATCTTGACCGATCGCATGACGAAGCACGTCGATGTGTACCAGATGATCGATAACTTCATCGAGTTTAATCTGTTCGCCACCATTAGCCCCCAGACTACTATCTTCGGTCACATTTAGCTCAAACAACAGCCGATCGTCCAAAGGTGTGGCGCGATAATCTCCTGTTTCTAGCCGTTTGACTCTAGCCAAGATCGAAGGATTTGCTCGCTCTAAAATCAGCTTCACCGACCCTTCAGGACTGCGCCGCCGTGTCCCCTCTTTGATCGTCTCTATCAGTACTCGATCGCCATTCCAGGCATTGCTCAGATGACTTTCACGGATGTAGACATCATCGGCATTTTCTTCGTCTTGGATCGCAAAGCAAAACCCCTTGCTCGAACAACGCAGCTTTGCCTCCACAATTTGCTCTGTTGAATCGCGGCGATATTTCCCCTTTTCTTTAACCAAGATGCCAATTTTTTCGAGTAACTCCAAGGCTAGATCCAACTGCTGTACACTCGATGGTGTTTCACAGCCTAACTTCTTTTCAAGTATTTTCGAGGTAACTAACTTCTCAGAACTAACATGGGACAGCAGTGTGGCGATCGAGAATTCCATATAGTTTAATTTACCTCCACCCAAGAACATATTCATTTATTAAGTTTGTAGTATTGCTAACTTACGACACATTCATACGAGGATACTCATTCCACAATTTTAGCAACAATAAAGTGTTCTAAAGACATGGGTTGGTGCGACTGGCTAGATGACAGTGGTTGCTACGCCGATTCTGCAAAATAAAGGCGATGCCAACGACGGTGCAATTGTTTGGTCGTAATTTATTTCCTAAATTACTGCATCGCTAGCTTTGACAATAGTGCTCGATCTCTATCTCTACTCATATTACCCGTGAATGTCACTTCCGATACCATCTCCGACTATGGTATTTAGGCTTTCTGTGTCACGGGACTGGGAGATGGGGAGACTGGGAGTAGTGGCTTGACATATTATGGTAATTAATACCATAATAAAAGAAGCTATTTTGAGTAAAAGATGAATCACTCGATGACCTCTGGTCTGCCTTCGGCAATCGCCCCATCACCCATTAGTTCAATTCCGGCAACATCGATCTCTGCTTTATCTAGTCTGGACTATAGCCTGTTAACAGATCTGTATCAACTGACGATGACAGCTTGTTATGTAGGTGAATCACTCGATCGATCTGCTGCTAGTTTTGAGCTATTTGTTCGCAAACTACCAAAAGGGTTTGGATATCTGATCGCGATGGGGCTAGCTCAAGCTCTAGAATATCTCGAACAACTCCAGTTTAGCCCAGCTCAAATTGCCGAACTTCAGGCTACAGGTATTTTTAAAAACGCTCCCGAGCGGTTTTGGGAGCTATTAGCCACAGCTAAATTTACAGGCGATGTCTGGGCGGTACCAGAAGGAACGGCAATTTTTGCCAATGAGCCAATCCTGCGAATTGAAGCTCCGTTGTGGCAAGCGCAACTCGTAGAAACTTATTTACTCAATACAATTAATTATCAAACCTTAGTTGCGACTAGAGCCGCGAGATTGCGCGATGTGGCAGGTGCGGATGCTACATTACTCGAATTTGGCACCCGTCGCGCTTTTAGTCCCCAGGCGGCAATCTGGGCGGCACGGGCGGCGATTGCGGGCGGATTGGATACCACGTCGAATGTTTTGGCTGCGCTGAAGTTGGGCTGTCAACCGAGTGGGACAATGGCACATTCACTGGTAATGGCAATCGGCGCGCTTGAAGGTAGCGAACAAGCAGCATTCAGAGCTTTTCATCGTTATTTTCCAGGCGCGCCATTATTAATCGATACTTACGATCCGATTGCCGCAGCAACGGAGCTAGCCAAACAGTTAACAGCGGGGGACATTGAGCTGTCAGGCATCAGACTAGACTCAGGCGATCTAGTCAGCTTATCAAAGCAGATCGCCGAAATATTACCGAATATTGATATCTTTGCCAGTGGGGATTTAGATGAGTGGGAAATCGCTAAATTGCGGGCGGCAAATGCGCCAATTAATGGTTATGGTTTGGGCACGAAATTAGTTACGGGTAGCCCTGTAAATGGTGTCTATAAGTTGGTCGAAATCGATAGTATCCCCACGATGAAACAATCTCCAGGCAAAATGACTTATCCAGGTAAAAAACAAATCTTTCGCGAACTAAGAGATGGAGAGTTTGTGGGTGATACTCTGGGTTTAGCTACTGAGGGTGAAGGATTATTGCAGCTTGTGATGCGTAAAGGCGATCGAGTTCAACCCGATGATAGTCTAGTCACGATTCGACAACGTGCTGATGCGAATGTAGCTAGTTTAACAACCGATCTGAGAGATATTAATTATGATAAGCCTGCTCCTGTAAACATTTCTTCCTCATTATTAGAATTAACTCAAAATTTGAGAGAAAAGGCTTGAAATAGCGAAGATTGTAGCTGATGGGCAGTTCCTTATCTCGCTAAACCACTAAACCACTAAACCACTAAACCACCAATTCATGAAAATTGCCTTATTTGGAACTAGTGCCGATCCACCGACAATTGCTCATCAAGAGATTATTAGTTGGTTGGCATCACAATTCGTTGACGTAGCCTCTCCACAGGAGCATCGCGTTGCTGTATGGGCGGCAGATAATCCGTTTAAAATACATGGAGCATCCCTAGAACAACGATCGCAAATGCTGGAATTGTTAATTGAAGAGATTAAACCATCAGTTAATAAATATGCTCAGGTTTATCGTAGTTTAAGTAGTCGGCGAACTTTAGAAACGCTGATTACAGCACGACAAATTTGGCATGATGGTGAATTCACCCTGACGATTGGTGCAGATTTAGTCACCCAATTACCTCGCTGGTATGGAGCTAGTGAATTGTTAGCTCAAGTTCAACTATTAATTGTGCCTCGGATCGGCAATCAGATCGAATTGAGTGACTTAGATATTCTTACAGATCTAGGTGCAAAAATTGAGATTGCCCCATTAGCGACTCCACCGATCTCTTCAACAGTGATTCGCAACAATCACTCGATCGAAGGTTTGACTCCCAGAGTAGCTTTATATACTCAGCAACACAATTTATATCAGATTCCAACTCACAGTTTACAGAGCTATTAATGGAACGCAACTCAACTAAACAGCTACTTGCTGACTTTAAAGTAGGTGTCGATAATGTTATTTTCTCGATCGATACCCAGCAGAATCGATTACTTATTTTATTAGTCATGCGTCAGGATGAACCCTATCTGGGCACCTGGTGTTTGCCAGGTACACTGGTGCGAACAGGTGAAACCTTAGAAGCTGCTGCCGATCGAATCTTGGCTGAAAAAATTCAGGTTGACAATTTATACTTAGAGCAACTATATACTTTTGGTGGCCCAGATCGAGATCCGCGTGAAGCAGTCGATCGATATAATATTAGATATCTATCTGTGAGTTACTTTGCCCTAGTTCGATATGAAGCCGCCGAATTAATCGCCACTGGAGTAGGTGGAATTGCTTGGTATCCGATCGACAAACTCCCAGAACTTGCCTTCGATCATCAACAAATTATTGAATACGGCTATCGCAGACTTCGGAGCAAATTGGAGTACAGCCCGATCGCTTTTGATATTCTGCCCGAACTATTTACTCTCAGTGATATCTATCAATTATATTCAACTGTTTTGGGTGAAACTTTTTCTGACTATTCCAACTTTCGCAATCGCTTAATCAAACTAAAAATTTTGGAAGAAACAGATTCTAAATCATCTCGTGGTAGTGGTCGCCCCGCTACATTATTTCGCTTCGATCCAGTTGCATTTGCGCCACTAAAAGACAAAGCATTATTATTTGTATAATACATCATGAAAGTAGCACTAGCTCAACTCAATCCAACGATTGGCGATCTCCAGAAAAATGCTCAAAATATTTTAGAAGTAGCTCGGCAAGTATCCAGTCAAGGAGTCAAGCTGATGCTGACACCAGAACTATCATTGTGTGGCTACCCGCCGCGAGACTTACTACTCAATGCTCATTTTATTGCTGAGATGGAGCAAACACTTCAGCAATTAGCGATCGATCTACCGCCAGGTTTAATGGTACTAATTGGACTGGCTACGCCCAATCTCAGTCATACCATCACAGGTAGCAAACCATTATTTAATAGCATTGCGCTTGTCATGGCTGGAGCAGTTCAAAATATCTTTCATAAGCGACTCTTACCTACTTATGATGTATTTGATGAAAACCGTTATTTTGCGGCAGGTAGTGAACCAAATCACTTCACTGTCGATGGCATTAAAATTGGGCTGACAGTTTGCGAAGATCTCTGGAATGATGAAGACTTTTGGGGAAAGCGGAGCTATATTGTCAACCCGATCGCCGAATTAGCAGATCACAATATCGATCTGTCGATTAATTTATCAGCTTCACCTTTTAGTGTCGGCAAACAACGGGTGCGCGAAGCCATGCTCAAACATGCAGCAATTAAATACGATCGACCAGTTTTATATGTCAATCAAGTGGGGGCAAATGACGATCTAATTTTTGATGGTTGTAGCTTGGGCTTCGATCGATCGGGTGAATTAGTTTGTCGTGGTAACTCATTCGATCGAGACTTAATTATCATCGAATTTGACCAAATCAAACAAGATCTAAATCTAGCTAAAGTCCAGCCGCTGACAGAAAGTACCGACGCGGAAGTTTGGCAAGCATTAGTATTGGGTGTGCGTGACTATATCCAAAAATGTGGCTTTCAAAAAGTCATCTTGGGATTGAGCGGCGGCATCGATTCCGCGCTAGTCGCGGCAATTGCGGCTGAAGCCATTGGTGCGGAAAATGTTTTGGGCGTACTAATGCCATCGCCTTATAGCTCCGAGCATTCTGTCACAGATGCGATCGATCTAGCCGCTAATTTGGGAATTAAGACTGAAACTATCCCAATTGGTAATCTAATGCAGGGCTTCGATCTCAGTTTAGAATTACTATTTACAGGTACAGAATTTGGACTCGCCGAAGAGAATATCCAGTCCCGAATTCGCGGGACATTATTAATGTCAATGTCTAATAAATTTGGTTACTTACTGCTCTCAACTGGTAATAAATCCGAAATGGCGGTGGGTTACTGTACACTCTATGGTGATATGAATGGTGGTTTAGCTGTCATTGCTGATGTGCCAAAAATGCGGGTGTTTTCGATTTGTAACTGGCTCAATCGAGAACGCGAAATCATCCCTACCAATATCATCACCAAGCCACCCAGTGCAGAGCTAAAACCTGGACAGGTAGACGAAGACTCTTTACCTCCTTATGAAGTCCTAGATGCCATTCTCGAAGCAATCGTGTGCGATCGTCAATCAATCGAACAACTAATCGATCGAGGCTACGATCCGCAAGTAATCGAGAAAATCACTAAACTCGTCAAACGCGCTGAATTCAAACGCCGTCAAGCTCCTCCAGGATTGAAAATAACCGATCGCGCTTTTGGTACTGGCTGGAGAATGCCGATCGCATCAAAGTAAAGCGGGTAGACAGAAACAAGAGATTTCTTGACTAGATATTTCGCCTGGTCGTATAATGAGTAGGAATGTCAGTAGCATTGAGAACAAGATCGTGAAAATATCTATTTCATTGCCCAACGAATTGGTGCAGTATATCGACGAGCAAGTAGATAATCGGAGTCAACTGATCGAATCATTGCTCTCGGCTTGGAAAAGAAAACAGCACCAACAGGCAATGTTCGCAGCATGTCTGATTTTAGACGAGCAAACATCAGCAGAGGATCGGGAATGGGAGCAAGCAGCAATTACCGATTGGGAAGTATCTGGTTAGTCAATTTTGACCCTTCGATCGGTACTGAAATCCGCAAAACTCGTCCAGTCATAATTATCTCTGGTACGCTTTTTAATCAGCGACGGAAAGTAACTGTACTACCCATTACTTCTAGTATCCCAAATAGTAAAATTCTACCGATTGTCGTCGAGATCGATCCAAATCGATCCAATGGGTTAAACACCAATAGTTTTATTGTCTGTATCGATCCAACAACTTTTGATAAGCAGCGGTTGGTAAAGAAATTAGGAATATTGAATATTGAAAAAATACATCAAGTCCAATCTATTTTGCGTTCTTATCTAGAATTAGATAATCTGGACAGGAATTTAGATGATTTATCAGATGTGCTTAATTAATTAGAGATAAATTGTTGGCATGTAATAGCTATTGGATAACTGTGTTATTAACGATCGATAAACATGCAAAAATATCTACAAACTAGTGAAATAATTGACTGGCAAAATCCAGAAATATTAGAACTTGCGCGTCAGCTTGCTTCAACAGGGTGAACGCACCAAAATGGGGTATGCTTCGATCGATAAAAACTAGAACAGCTAATTTAATAGTGCTTATCAACTAAATACGATTATTACAATATCAACTGAAACTAGAATTAAATAAGAGATCGTATTAATTCAATTT
>JANXVE010000092.1 GCA_025351825.1 Chamaesiphon sp. 341R_metabat_111
ATTTTGCAGTAGGAAAAGAGACCGGATTAACGAATTATATCGAACGGCTTAATAACACCTTAAGACAGAGAATATCCAGGTTAGTGAGAAAAACATTATCATTCTCAAAGAAGCTAGAGAATCATATCGGAGCAATTTGGAGCTTCATCCACGAATACAATCAACAAATCAGAAAAAAAATGGGGATTGCATGACAAGATGGATTGTTTTTCTCTATCCTTTACAAAAAAGCACTACCCATTTCTAATATTGTTCTTGTCGATATCTTGCCCTGAAGCCTAAAGCCTAATACCTGACTTTCGCAGGAAGTCTACTGACGTTCGGACAATCACTCAGTATTAGCCAAATGACTGAAATAGCCGAAAGTAACAGCTAATTCAGGCTGTAGAGCTAGCGGAAAGTACGCTCAACCTCTTACAGTGGTGCTAGCAATCAGGATTCTCTTCTCACTAGCACATGATTATTACCATTACTGCGCTCAAGGGTGGTGTCGGCAAAACCACCACATCGATTCACCTTGCTGCTTATCTGCACGAAAACGCGCCGACATTGCTAATTGATGCCGATCGAAATCGCTCTGCATTGGTTTGGTCACGAGAAGACAAATTACCGTTTACAGTTGCTTCTCAGGCTGGTGCCACGGCGATTATTAGCAAGTATACTCACATCATCACCGATACCCAAGCCCGTCCCGAACAGGAGGAGCTGCAAGATTTGGTGGCTAGTAGCGATCTATTGATTATCCCCACAACTGCCAATCACCTCGATCTCGATACAACGATTAAAACCACCGAATTGTTAGAAAAATGGGGGGCGAAGTATAAAGTCCTGTTGACACAAGTAGATTCTCGTACCAAAACTGGACGTGCGGCTAGAGGTATTTTGGAAGAGGCTAAACTACCATTATTTCAGGCGGATATTCCCCTGCTAGTCGCTTTTGAACGAGCGTCGAGCAAAGGCATTATTATTAGAGATTGTATCGATCCTCGATCGTATTTTGGTTGGTCTAAGTATCAAGCAGTGGGGAAAGAAGTATTAGGTCAATAGACTTTAGGCTTTAGGCTTTAGGGAAGAATAGATGCCGGAGATCGTTGTGGTAGAGAAAACCGTACAATAGATTGGAGCAGCGGTCAAGATAAAATACAGTGATAGACGTAGATCGATCGCTACTTTGTCTGCACCCCTTATTTGCCCATCCCCATCTGGTAATATGACATCCGAACTGATTCGTCAACGCTCCGATCTCATCGATACTCAAGTGATCGCCAAAGACACTGGCAAACGGCTAGGAATCGTCAAGGAGCTACTTGTAGATATCGATAGTCGGGAAGTGGCTGCACTGGGTTTGCGGGATGGCTGGCTGGCGGCTCCAGGCGGACTGGTAAAGTATATGCTGCTAGAATCAATCGAGAAAATGGGCGATGTCATCCTGGTGCCCAATGATGATGCGATCGAAGATATCGACCCCGAAGCCTATACTAATCTGATCAACTGCGAAGTCATCACCGAAACTGGCGACATGCTGGGCAAGGTGCGCGGCTTCAAATTCAACTGTGATGATGGTAGATTGACTTCGATTATTATCGCGGCGATCGGATTGCCATTAATCCCCGATAATGTGATCAGCACTTATGAATTCTCGATCGATGAAGTAGTCAGTAGTGGCCCCAATCGCCTGATCGTATTTGAAGGAGCCGAAGAACGCCTCGAACAACTCTCCGTCGGCTTCCTCGAACGAATCGGACTCGGTAAAGCTCCCTGGGAAGACGAATACAGCTATCGCCCAGCAGTAATCCGTCCTGAAAATCAATTGGCTGCTGGCACCCCGATTGCGCCCCCCGTGCCAATTGTCCGTGCCGCACCCCCAGTCCGCCAAACTGTCTGGGAAGATGACAACTGGGAAGAAGTACAAGCTGTTGCGGCACCTTTACCCCAACGCCTCAAAGCCGAGCCGCTCTATTACGATGATGAGGATGAAGGCGAAAACTGGAACGATAACAGTAGTAGTGAACCGCCTCGTGCTAACAAAGTTTATCAGGATGTCGCTTTCACACCAATTTCCCCACCTACTGTAAAACCAATGGAGCAAGTGGAGGAAGATATCCTCACTCTCGATGATGATATGTGGGGGGAAGACACCAAATCGCCTGACTATCAACCCCAAAAACTCAATATTCCTGACGCTCCAAAGAAAGTGAGTATTCCGCAGACTGTGAAGCAAGTTGAGTATCAGGAAGAGGTAGTTGATAGTTGATAGTTGATAGTTGATAGTTGATAGTTGATAGTCGATCGTAAATTCGCAAGTTCGCAGGGTGGGCAGTGCTTACCCTCCACTTTTTGATAATGTTTGATAGTATTACACCAAAAAATCGTCAAGTAGCGGCAGTTTTAGCGTTTGGAGGTGTCATGCTTCCTGTGGCTGGATTCCACAAATTTTACCTCGGACAGCCGCTGTGGGGGATAGTTTATCTACTGTTGTCCTGGACTCCGATTCCGCACATTGCTTCAGCGATCGATGCTGTCTGGTATCTGACTCAAGATAGCAACCGCTTTGACAGTAATTTCAACTCCACTACTTCACTGCTGTCTCCATCTCCGATCGTCGCTCATCCGATGACTAGCATCGCCGAATCGATCCGCGAACTAGACAAGCTCCGCGAAGATGGTTTGATTTCCGAATATGAATTCGAGCAAAAACGCAGGCAGTGGTTGGATAGACTGTGAATAGTGGATAGTGAATCGTGAATAGAACCGAAAGCCTTCCCATCTGACAAATATAGAAACCGCCAAGACTGTTAGGATACTTCAGCGATTAAAATCGCTGCTTGTGGTGCAAAGTCCGCATAGGCGGACTTTGCACAAAACGTCCTAACGATATTGGCTACTGCTATAAATGATCGTATTGTCGATCCACGATCCACTATTCACTAACTATCCTAGCTGCTCAATTTAACACTAGGGAGGAAGCAAATTGACTCACGACTCATCCCGTACCGTTCAGTTTTTCTTTAAGATGTCCTTACGATCGCGAATTATTGAAGATCCTTATTATCGGTTCAAGTCAGCATTTGAGATTGCTGTGGCTGCCGATTTGGGTGTGAAAATTGATGTCAATCAGGCGAATGTGGATGATTGGCTGCGGTTGCCAGGGATTTCGATCCATCAGGCGCGTCAATTGGTAGCGTTGAGTCAGGCGGGAGTGGCTTTTTATTCGATTTCCGATCTGGTGGCTGCACTAAATATTCCCTTGGCGAGGCTGCAATGGTTGGCTCCGGTATTGAGTTTTCAGTATTATGACTCAGAGTTAGCTTTGCCGTCTGCGAGTGTAAATCGATCGACAGTGGCTGAATTGGTTCAGATTGCTGGAATATCGCCGGAGTTGGCGACTGAGATTGTCAGCCAACGGGAGCAGGGTGGAAATTTTACAGATTTAGTCAATTTTCAGCAGCGGTTGGGATTGTCGGGGGAATCGATCGGGGAGTTGATGCATTATTTACGGTTTTGAGGTGGGGCGGCGATTTTGCCCCCTACTGTGTATACACAAATCTATTGGAGTTGATGCGGAGATCTTTACCCCACCCAACCTCCCCTTGGAAAGCTACTGTGTATACACAAGTCGGAAAATCTAGTTAACTCTCGATCGATCTGCCCCCTAACCCCCAA
>JANXVE010000094.1 GCA_025351825.1 Chamaesiphon sp. 341R_metabat_111
TCCACCAGGATGTTTGAGTCAGCATCGCTGTCGTTGGCAGTGGATACTGAGCAATAATGCAGATTGACAATGCTGTTAAGGTTCCGGCAAGATATGAAACGAACGTAACTTGCATCGGTTCGCCGATATAACGTCGCAGCAACGTATTGAGTGCAACTTGAATCGGAATAAAAGCACCGCCAACCAGGGCAGCTAATAAGTAAACTATCCGTTCGCTCACATTAAAGTCCCCTGTTAGGGTCTTGCGTTAATCGATCGATAATACCATCTAGTTCCAATTAGCAGTTCCAGCCAGAATGGGAAATCACCGACTTCAACCGCCTGCTCCTACTCCCGCTGATGAACTATGTGAATGTCTGAGTGTGACTGCCGTGCTTCTCTGTTACGCCCTAGTCCCCAATCCGCTGCGGTGTGCAACTTGTAACAAAGAAGTGATTCCAGAAAAATTACGCCTGACAGCAGCACAGATTGAAATGGTGGCTGGATGGAATAATTTTTATGGGAGTGTCTATCGGCTTTGGCTAGATTCAGGTGAGTACGAAAACTGGGCAAAGACTGAGCTGAATACGATCGCCAGTCCCGTCAATCAGCGCGGGATAAAATGCTGTGAAACCCTATCGGAGACTATACCAGTTTATCTGTGGTGGTTTCAGGAGTATGGAGAACGACGCGATCGCTGCCCCAACTGCAATCATCGGCTAATAGCCGCATTTAACTGGGATATCTGTGAATCATGTCGGATTCTGGTTCCGAATGAACGCCTAGAATAATTCGATCGATCTATGTCTAAACCTTGCTACTACCATCACATCGACAGTCCCTTGGGAGAAATTCTGCTCGTTGCTAACGACGATCGATCCCTCAGTGGACTCTATCTGAGCGGACAAAAACATCTGCCAGCGGTTGCTTCACACTGGCAAGCCACACCAGCATTAGCGATCTTCGCCCATACTCAAACCCAGCTCGCAGAGTATTTTCAAGGCAAGCGTCATGCTTTCGATCTGCCGATCGCGCCGCAAGGAACTGATTTTCAGCAATTAGTTTGGCAGCATTTGCAACAAATCCCCTCAGGACAAACCCGCTCCTATGGAGAGCTAGCGCGATCGATCGGGCAACCAACAGCAGCCCGTGCTGTCGGAGCAGCAAACGGACGCAATCCAATTGCGATCGTCATTCCCTGTCACCGCGTAATCGCAGGTAATGGTAAATTGACTGGCTATGCAGGCGGACTCGATCGGAAACAATGGTTGCTCAAATTAGAGGCTGTTAATTGCGATTAAAAGGTTAGTGGATATTTCTGGAATAGTCGATCGACTCACGGTAGCTATATTTGGGGGAAATGGAGATCCATTTCCCCCGAAAGAATTTATTTTTTGTGTGTGAGGCACAAGCAATGGAAAGTACTAGAGTCGGCTCTCGGTTCCCTGAATTATTTGCTGGATTGACTTTATTATCGGCGGCTCTAATTGCCAGCTCATTTTTATGGGCGGGAGCAATTCGGAATATCAAACGAGTAGATGATGGATTGCTGATTACTGGTTCGGCAAAAAGACCAATCAAGTCAGACTATATTGTTTGGCGCGTGGCTGTTTCTAGCCAGCAGCCAACGGCTCCAGCAGCTTATAAGCAATTAAAAGGCTGGACGGAAAGAGTCCAACGCTACCTCAAAGAGGCGAAAATTCCCGATTCGGAAATATCATTTAATTCCCTCGAAACTACCACAGTTCCAGAAGTGATTAATAATCGAGAAACAGGTAAAACGCTAGCATATAAGCTCAGTCAGAGACTAGAGATTCGATCGAACCAAGTCGATCGTTACTCCAAGCTATCACAGCAAATTACCGAACTGATTAATGAAGGTGTGCCCCTAACTTCCGAGCCACCAGAATATCTCTACAACGAACTTAGTAAGCTACGAATCGAGATGATCGCCGAAGCAACCAAAGATGCCAAAGCTAGAGCCGAATCGATCGCCAAAAGCACTGGCAATAGGGTTGGTGGTGTAAGGAGTGCCGATACTGGTGTATTCCAAATTACGCCCCGCAATTCTACCACTGTCAGCAATGGTGGTAGCTATGATACCAGTTCGATCGAGAAAGATATCACCGCTGTCGTATCAGTTAAATTTGGAATTGATTAAATGTGGGGTAGAAACCCGACTGTCTTGTGGTTTAACATAGCCGTTCCAGAAACAATCAACGGCTGGCTATCGTCTTGAAAGTAACTAGACAGATTAAAGTCACCCGTAGTCTACACTAGTGCAAAAATACTAGAAGCTAGCATAGATCCAGGGCGGGCACAAGACCGCGCCCCTACAATTAGACTGTAGGGGTGCCCTTCATGGGTACCCTCAGATCTACGCTTTCACTAGCCTTCAGATATTGTCTTCAATCTTTTTATCAACCTAAAGCTCAGGTGTGCTCCCAATGCAACTTAAATCAATCTGTGGATCGATCTTCGCCATCCTCGTGGCAACCCAAGTCACCCCCGCCTCCGCTCAATTAGTGCCCGAACCTTGGGTCACAGTCGGTTCTAAAGATAGTACCGTCACTTATGGTGCTGGGGTGAGATTTTTCGATCTGGGAGCTGAAATCGGCACGGGACCAAAAGGTGTTACCGGAGTTGACGCACTCAAGTTTTTTAGCTTACCGTTTGTGGCTCCCTATGCTGGGTTGGGACTCTATGGCGACAAAGGCATTGCCTATTCTGGTGGCGTTCACTTTACTCCCCCTGGCAATATTTTTTATGGCGTTGGCTATCACTCGATTCGCGGTATTAATGGTCAACTGGGGATTAAGTTTTAGATCGTTGTTAGAATTAAAGTGTTAATCGATCCGATCGCAACTTATGATTTTAAGCTCCCAACAACGCCGCAAATTAGATACTGGTAACGATCGAGAGTTTTATGATGTACCTCGATTTGTTACCCATGTAGATGGCGGTTTTATCGATCGATTGACCAATTTATATCAAGACAGACTTACGCCGAATACACGGATTTTTGACATGATGAGTAGTTGGGTGTCTCATCTCCCCGACGATCTCCAGTTTGAGCATATTTATGGGCATGGCTTGAATGGTGAAGAACTCGCCAAAAATCCCCGCCTGGATGAATACTTCGTTCAGAATCTCAATCAAGACCAGAAAATACCCCTCGCCGATGCTAGCGTTGATGCTGTCCTAAATACTGTCTCTGTCCAGTATCTCCAATACCCTGAAGCGATTTTCGCCGAAGTTTATCGGATTCTCAAGCCAGATGGCATTGCGATCTTTAGCTTTTCCAATCGGATGTTCTATCACAAAGCGATCGAAGCTTGGCGGGATGGCAGTGAGATCGATCGAGTAGAATTAGTCAAAGGTTATTTCCAATCTGTCTCAGGCTTTAGCGAACCCGAATCGATCGTTCATGTTAGTCAAGTACCAGATTTTCTCCGCATGGTTGGCATCTCTGGCGGCGATCCTTTTTATGCGGTAATTGCCAAGAAAATTGGTTAATAAGTTATCTCCCGCTCAAAATTTAGGGTAGGGGCAATGTCTTGTCGGTTTTTTATTCTGCGGCGTTTCTATTCAGGGGTTCCCCCCGAATAAAGAAACGTCAAGACGGGGAACCCCAGAATAAAACCGCCGCTTCATGAATTGCCCATACCCTAAATTTTGGGTACTCAACTCAACCCATGTGAATTGGCATAACTCCACACCGTATTTTCCAATAGCATCGTCACCGTCATTGCCCCCACCCCGCCAGGTACAGGCGTGATCCAACTCGCCACATTCTTTACGCTCTCAAAATCCACATCCCCAACTAACCGCGACTTCCCAGTACTAGGACCCTCGATCCGATTAATCCCCACATCAATTACCACCGCCCCAGGCTTAACCATCGCCGCTGTGATCATTTGGGTTCGCCCTACCGCCGCCACCAAGATATCTGCTTCCCTACATACAGCCGCAATGTCCGGTGTCCGCGAATGCGCGATCGTCACTGTAGCATCAGCAGCCAGTAACATCAAAGCCAGCGGCTTACCAACTAAAATACTCCGCCCCACTACTACAGCATGTTTGCCACGAGGATCTAGCTGATACTCCGCCAGCAGTCGCATTACGCCCCCAGGCGTGCAGCTTTGTAGCCCAGGCTCTCCGCGCACCAATCGGCCCAAATTGAGGGCATGAAGACCATCTACGTCCTTGTGGGGGGCGATCTCATGCAAGAGTGCCACCGAATCCAATCCATCCGGCAAGGGTAACTGTACCAAAATCCCATCGACTCGATCGTCAGCATTTAATTCATGGATGATTGCGGTCAATTTTTCCTGGCTGACATCAGCAGGAAAATGCTGCCCAAACGACCTCACACCCACCTTGGTACAGGCGCGCTCCTTGCCCCCAACATAGGCAGCACTCGCCGGATTATCTCCCACCATCAAAACTGCTAATCCAGGTGGGCGACCAATTTGGGGTTCCAATTTGGCAATTCGCTGTTGCAATGTCTCCTGCATTTTCTGAGCCAGTGCTTTACCATCGAGAATCTGACCAGTATTTGTGCTCATAGTTATCTAAAAATTGAGTATATATGCGTCAAATTGCTCTTTAACTTTTCGAGTTTCGTCTCTTACGCTGGGAACTAACAGCACTCTGAAATCTCATGAATCTTACGCTAGTTAGTTCTTCCCTCAATGTTGGTGGTGCGGAACGAGTCATGTCGATTATTACAACAGTGGACTTATCAGCAGATCTCACTAGAGTCATCAACCGAAAAAAACAAGTAAATGTCACCGCATCCGCAGCAAAATAAATCTTTAGTTCGATCGAACAGCAACTGTCTTTATAAAAACAAGATGTCTAAATCCTCACCTATTAACTAGTTACAATACTTTTCGACACAACGAACAAACATTTCTACACCTGTAGCCAGAGCAGTTTCATCAAAGTCAAAGCGAGGATGATGATGGGGATATGCTAGCGATCGATCTGGATTTGCCGAACCGACAAAGAAGTAACAGCCAGGAACTTCTTGCAGGAAGAAAGACATATCTTCACCGCCCATTGTCTGACATTCAGGGACGATTCCCAGGGGTGTCTCGACTAGATCTACTGCAACCGATCGAACCAGCTCGGTAATTTTCTCATCATTGATTACAGGCGGATAAAATTTAATATAATCCAACTTATACGTTGCCCCATAAGCGGCACAAATTCCCGCCACAATTGATTCGATTCGGTGATGGAAAAAGTCGGCTAAATTAGGATTGAAATATCTGACTGTTCCAGCCAAACTAGCAGTATCAGCAATCACATTCTTAGCAGTTCCAGCATTAAATTGTCCAACTGTAACTACCGCTGAGTCGATCGGATTGACATTGCGGGAGACGATCGTTTGCAGCGCAGTGACAATTTGGCTGGCTAAGACGATCGAATCCACCGTCTGATGCGGCATCGCGCCATGTCCGCCCTTGCCTTGGATCGTCAGACTAAATCGCTCCACCGCCGCCATCAACGCGCCACTTCGCACCCCAATTGTGCCCAGTGGTAAGTTATTCCACAGGTGTAGCCCGATGATGGCATCTACATCAGGATTTTTGAGTACACCCGCCTCAATCATCGGTTTGGCTCCTCCAGGCCCCTCCTCGGCGGGCTGGAAGATAATTTTGACCGTCCCAGCAAAGTCATCCCGATGCTGGGACAGATAATAAGCAGTCATCAGCGCGATCGAAGTATGTCCATCGTGTCCACAGGCGTGCATCACCCCCTGATGCTGGGATTTATAGGGCACATCATTTGCTTCCTGAATCGGCAACGCATCCATATCTGCCCGAATCGCCAGTGTCCGCAGCTTAGGACTAGTCTTCCGTCCCTGAATCACTGCGACAACACCAGTTTCAGCGATGCCCGTTTGATGGGCGATCCCCCATTCAGTCAGCTTACTAGCGATTCTGGTGGCGGTGATTTGTTCTTTAAATCCCAGCTCTGGCTGTTGATGGATCTGCCGTCTCAAGGCGACTAGATCGGACTGCAAAGCTTGAATGCTCGATCGAATCTTGTCAGGACTAATTGGCTGAGTAGGGGCGTTAGTAGCGAACATTAGGCTTTAGGCTTTAGGTTTTAGGCTTTAGATACTGGGGTCAGATGTCAGTGCCCCGTCATCAAAAATACTGAGTATTTAGACTTATCCTAACGTTGCTGCTGGCCGATCGACCAGATTTGCGTGGGATTAAGCCGATGAAGTCACTTTAAACCAACGTGAGCGAAACTGATTTTCAATCGATCGGCATCGATCGTCAAATTTTCGATATAATTAGTTCAAAGGTCAAGCCTGTTTCAATCTGAAGTAGCTTCAAGCGCGAGACGGCATCAAGTTTTTAGCATAATTTGCTTAACTAACCAAAATATTAACCAAACCATGTATTTATTCAGTTGGCATCGATTTAGAATCTAGCAAGCTCTGTCCAGTTGAGGACATGTAGATCGATCGATGCTTACTCTATACCCCGACAAGGTTACTCAAACCATTCCACCATCTCACTAGCGTCGGCATAGCTGCTAAATCGATCGCAAAGCTGTCGAGATTCAAGTCCGAACGCTAGCTGCTAGAGAGTAAAGATCTAAATCGATCGACATATTTCCTCAACAAAGTATTTAATCCTACTATTGTCATCGCCCTAAATCATGCAAAATCAGACATCAAATCGAGATATTCAAAGCTTAGAAAACAGCATGGATTTCAATGTCCTCGGCGATACGAATATCACCTACTCAAAAATCTTGATCGCACCCAAAGAGCTAAAAGAAAAACTCCCCCTATCTCCACTACTGGAGCAACGAATCCTCAACTACCGCCAACAGATTCAAAAAATCTTAGACTTTCAAGACAATCGTAAATTCATCGTCGTTGGCCCCTGTTCGATTCATGATACCGCTGCGGCGATCGAATACGCTCACAAACTTAAAGACTTAGCCGATCGAGTTCAGGATAAATTCCTGCTAATCATGCGGGTTTACTTCGAGAAACCCCGCACTACCATCGGCTGGAAAGGACTGATCAACGATCCCGACATGGACGAATCATTTGATGTCGAAAAAGGCTTGCATACAGGCAGGAGCCTCTTGCTCAAAATCACCGAAATCGGCTTGCCAACTGCTACCGAAGCCCTCGATCCGATCGTCCCCCAATACCTCGACGAACTCATCTCCTGGGCGGCAATTGGTGCCCGTACCACTGAATCCCAAACCCACCGCGAAATGGCCAGCGGACTATCCATGCCCGTCGGCTTCAAAAATGGTACCGATGGCAGCGTCACCGTCGCTCTCAACGCCCTCGAATCAGCGATGCAGCCCCACAACTTTCTCGGTATCAACAAACTCGGACAAGTTAGTGTTTTTCAAACCCGAGGCAATGCCTATGGGCACATTATCCTGCGCGGCGGCGGTGGTAAACCCAACTACGATCCCATCAGCGTTCAGCAAGCTGAAGATGAGTTGAAAAAGTCAAACTTACCACCACGGATCGTAATCGATTGCAGTCATGGTAATTCTAATAAAGATTATCGGCTCCAACCGATCGTCTTTGAAAGCACGATCCAACAAATCATCAATGGCAACACCTCAATGGTGGGGATGATGCTAGAATCCAACCTCCACGAAGGTGGACAATCCATTCCCGCCGATCTCAGTCAGCTCAAATACGGCGTATCCGTCACTGATAAGTGCATCAACTGGGCAGACACCGAACGGATCGTTCTCGCCGCACACGATCGACTCTAACCGAACTCTAACCCCAAAAAATCGCGCATACAAATCCCCTCCTCGGAGGGGTGCCCGTTAGGGCAGGATGCGAAGCGTCCGGGTGGGTAGATCCCCACCACCTACAAATGGTCGATCGCTATTATTAAATTGTCGTCATAGAAATCATAAACGATCTCTTCTTTTCAATAAATGCTCGACAAATCCTCAACGATCTTCAAAACAGACCAAATTGTCTGTCTAGAACAAAATGATTCATACCTATTTGCTGAGGTGATTGACAATATTGCTATCTCTGCTCGTTGCTGGGTGCGACCACTGGCGATCGCGAGATCCAATCCCCAAAGTTTTGAACTAGAATTTATCCACGATCTCCGCGATGGGTCACAACTCATTTTACCAGCCACATTATTTAGGTACGCATTAGATACAGAAGTTTTACCGCTGATTTCCGAGCTATTTCGTCCAGATAAAGACTCAACTATTACATTAGCTGCCAGACAAGCATTGCACAAGTTTATTGCCGATATCTGTCGATCCCCAGTTTGAAAATCGATAGATATCAGTCAACAACTTAATAAGGGACTTCTTCGCGTCTGAGTAATCGATTGAAAATTTCTTTGCCATTGGGTGAAAGTACTCTCACACGGATAAAATCAGAGTCTTTTTTTTGCCAAATGGCCTGATAGAGAGTACCACCATTATTCCAAGTATAGGTTCTGCGATCGCTGGTACCGCCAACTACCGCACCAGCCAAATCGATCTCAGTTTCATTACCAACACGACCAGCTTGATATCGATAAGTATTCCGATCGTAAGAAATATATACACTCCATTTATTGTCATTAAATACACCACTGAGTTTTTGTTCTGTCTGCGCCATTACGGGAGTTGGATCGAAACTAGTAAACAGCATCGGTGTTGATAGTCCGATGATGGCAGCGATCGCAATCTGATGTAGCTTAGTCATATTCACCTGCGCGGATAATTTAGGTTGATAGCTATAACTTCAAGATCGCGATCGACGATTTCGTAAGAATTCAATATTGTTTGTAGCTAAATTTCAAATTGCTGATTTTATCGGCCTGAGTGGATCCGAATTTGGTCGAGCTACTGCCACTCTAGGTAATTAGAGTGCGATGATAGTAGTAACGGTCGATCCACTCCAGTGACGCTCGTCTGTATCGGAGTCAAGTCATCTGGCAAGATTTTTCATCTATTTCAACATCAATTCCATGTCCAGATCCCGCGAACCATTAATTAGTCTTGCCCTCTACCACGCTTTCAAGCAACCAATTATCAACCCCTTATTCTATTTGTATCTCCAAGGCAAAGTAGCAGGTACCGAACACATCCCCAGATCGGGTGGATTTGTCGTTGTCAGCAATCACGGCAGTAATTTCGATCCACCCCTGCTTTCTGCCGCAGTCAGACGACCTGTCGCATACATGGCCAAAGAAGAATTATTTGAAGTACCAATATTGAAAAATGCGATTAGGCTATATGGTGCTTATCCAGTCAAGCGCGGTGCAGTCGATCGAAACACCATTAAAGCAGCGTTAGCCTATCTCGAAGCAGGTTGGGGTGTCGGCATATTTCTGTCTGGTACCCGCACGCCTGACGGCAAGGTGATCGATCCAAAACCAGGCGCGGCTCTGATTGCAGCCAAGGCTCAAGTCCCCTTGCTGCCTGTTTCGATGTGGGGAACCCATCTAATCGAGCAGCCAGGTAAAAAATACCCCCGATCGACTCCAGTAACAATTAGAATTGGTGAATTGATTCCCGCGCCAACTTCGACGAAACGGTCGGAACTCGATCGAGTCACCGATTTATGTACGGCAAAAATCAACAGCCTGCACGATCTCGGTCGCTAAATCAGCCGTGATATCATAGTATTAATCAACCACACAAATATCATCACTCGTGCGCGAAGCGTCTCGGAGGGAATCGCCCACATGACAAACAATTTACGGGAGCAACTAACCGCACTACTAGACGAAGCTCAACTAGAGTGGCTCAAGCCACATATCCAAAAAGATGCCGTAATTATCGTCGTTCCCGAACTAGATCTTTTAGACGTAGGCATGGCGATTTCTAGCGACAATACTCAATCCATTCAGCACTGGATTAGTGAACAATTACTAGTCAAGCCATCGCAAGAAATTCTCAATCGTTGGAATGCCAATTCTAGTCAAAGATTTCAAGCACTAATTATTCAGCCATACATCTTAGTAAAAGAGATCGAATAGAAACCTGAGATGATTCGGGATTCCGCTCGATCGAGATTGACAAGATCGGGTAGGCTAGAAGTGAGCATGGTAATTTGTTAGCAGTAGCTGAGAAGGGGTATCTATGAATACAGGATTGCAGCGTCCGCTTTTGATTGGTGGAATTGGACTAACTGTCGGATTGTGGGGCTTGGATAGTGTGTCTCACAGCCTTGCTGGTGTGGGCGACTTGGTTACACTGGGGGCAATTGCTGCTGGTGGATATTGGTGGTACAGTCGGCGCAACAGTCAGACACAAGTACCTGTAGGTAAGATTGAGGTCGATCGATCGACACTCGACAAGGCTCTGAGCCAGGTAGAATTGGTAATCAGTCAACTGACGATCGAAAGTCCGAATTCGCCCCAGATCGATAAATTACGTCAAGAATTAGCGCAAGTCCAGACCAATTCTACTCGGCTCGATCGCCAAATTGTGATTACTGGCGGGCAAAGAGTTGGGAAAAATAGCTTGCTCAAGCTACTGACTACCACTCCAGTCCCCTCTGCTGCACCACTCAAATACATCAAAACACCAGCGTTATTTGCCAGCGGTGCTGAGAGTGATGCCGCCGAGCTAACCGCCAAACAACTGACAAGCAATGCTGACTTAGTTTTATTTCTCACCAATGGCGACTTGACAGCGACTGAATATAAATATATTGGCGAACTGCACCAAGCCAATCAACGAGTAGTATTATTGCTCAATCAAGTCGATCGTTATTTGCCCGACGAACGGAACCTGATTCTTCAGAAACTCCAATCTACAGTTGCAGGAACAATAGCCGCCGCCGATGTTGTCAGTACTAGTACCGCACCCGCACCAATTAAAGTCCGCAAGATCCAGGCAGATGGGAGCAGCCTAGAAACATTAGAAACACTCCCCGTCGATATTGCTAACCTCAACCAGCAACTGACAAACATCCTCGCCATCGACGGCGAAAAATTACTGTGGGCGACTACTTATCGTCAAGTAGCTGATGTCCAGACTACTGCAAAAACCGCGCTAAATAACGTCAGACTCGATCGAGCATTGCCACTAATCGAGCAAAATCAATGGATCGTAGCGGCTGCGGCATTTGCCAATCCCCTCCCCGCCCTAGATTTACTAGCTACCGCTGCGGTTAACGCCCAAATGGTAATCGATTTAGGTGCCATCTATCAGCAAAAATTCTCCTTCGAGCAAGCTCAAGCTGCCGCTAGTGCAATGGGGAACGTAATGTTGAAACTAGGATTAGTCGAACTCTGTACCCAAACAGTCGCTGGAGTACTCAAAACAAATGCGGTTACTTTCGTCGCTGGTGGATTAGTCCAAGGTTTGAGTGCTGCCTACCTCACCCGCATCGCTGGTTTAACCCTTGTCGAATACCTCGCAGCCCAAGATCTAGTCGCACCCGAACCCACCCGCGCCTGGAATCTCGATCTGCTCGGCAACACCCTCCAGCAAGTATTCCAAGCAAATCAACGAGTTGCCTATCTGCAAACTGTTGTCAAGCAAGGGATTGATAAGTTGATGCCGGATGCGAGGGTTGCAGCGGGGTAGAGAGGGTGGGGAGTGTGGGAGGGGTGGGAGGTGTGGGAGAAAGACTTTGAATGATTCTTTCCCCAGTCCCCCAGTCCCCCCGTCTCCCCATCCCCCCACACTCCCCACCCTTCCCCATTCCCCTTACTCCCCTAAAATTATTGTTAAAGTACATTTCCCTAATGAGATCGTGACTAATTTTCGACAAGCGGCTATTGCAGGTGAGTTTCTAATTACGGCAGAAGTTGCTCCACCTAAGGGTGGGAACGTCGCTCACATGGTAGAAATGGCGACTTGTCTCAAAGGGCGAGTTCATGCTGTGAACGTCACTGATGGCAGTCGGGCGGTGATGCGGATGTCGCCGCTGGTATCGTCGCTAATTCTCCAGCAACATGGGATCGAACCAGTTTGTCAATTTGCCTGTCGCGATCGAAATCGGATTGGACTACAAGGTGACTTACTCGGTGCCCATGCTTTGGGTATTCACAATATTCTCGCCCTGACTGGCGACCCGATTAGAGCTGGCGACTATCCCAAAGCTAAGGCCGTATTTGACCTAGAAGCGGTCAGATTATTACAAATTATCAACAACCTCAATCAAGGGCTAGACGGCAACGACAAGCCGCTTCCAGACGGTGCTGTAGACTTATTTGTCGGTGCAGCAGTAGATCCCCAATCCAAAAGCTGGTCGGGGTTGCAGAGTAGATTCGATCGCAAAGTCAATGCAGGTGCCCAATTTTTTCAGAGTCAGCTAATTTCTGACTTTGAGATCTTGGAAAAATTCATGGACAAGATCGCCAGCAGCTACCAGAAGCCAGTCCTCGCCGGAATATTCCTGCTTAAATCTGCCAAAAATGCCGATTTTATCAACCGCAATGTCCCTGGTGTAGATATCCCCCAACATATTATCGATCGATTAGCTCGATCTCCAGAACCTTTGCAAGAAGGCATCAAAATCGCCGCCGAGCAAGTCAAACTGGCCAGCCAACTCTGCCAAGGTGTCCACCTCATGGCAGTCCGACGAGAAGATCTCATCCCTCAAATCTTAGATTTAGCCGGAATTGCACCACTAGATTAGAATCAGCAATTGGGATTTCTAAGCGTCCGTTCCTCCCATACCTCCCACACCTCCCACACTCCCCACCCCCCATTAATTTTACTTGACAAGCATAGATTAGGTACTGTAAGATTAAAGATGGCTCTTAAAAAAGCCCAACTGCGTGACTGGCGGAATTGGTAGACGCGCTAGATTCAGGTTCTAGTGTTCGCAAGGACTTCCGAGTTCGAGTCTCGGGTCGCGCATATTTTTATAACTAACATGTTTAATAAACAGCGACAATCGATCGTCGCTGTTTATTGTTTTATCCTAGCTCGATCGCGTTTCCTATGCTAACTAGTACTCAAAGCCCCCTCGTCAAGCAATTTAAGAAGCTCCAAGCTGCCAAAGAGCGGCGAGAAATGCAGGCATTTTTATTAGAAGGGACGCATCTAATTCAGGAAGCCTGCGTGGTCAAATATCCGCTCACAACGGTATGTTGTACGGAAAAGTGGCAAGAAAATCACCCTGAGTTGTGGTCGATCGTTTCGGACAATTGCGATCGGCTAGAATTGGTTAGCGAGGAAGTAATTAGATCGATCGCTACTACCGTAAATCCAGATGGGATTGTCGCCATTGCCCCGCGATTAGCACAGGCACAACCAGCCATTCCCGCCAATCTCACTCTCGTTCTATCTACCATTCAAGATCCTGGCAACCTGGGCACGATGATCCGCACAGCCGCAGCGGTGGGTGTCGATGGTTTGTGGCTGAGTCACGATAGCGTCGATTTAGACAATCCTAAAGTCCTGCGCGCGTCAGCCGGACAATGGTTCAGGCTGGCGATGGGTGTAAGTGACAATCTGCACGAACTAGTCAATAGTTACAAGCAGCAGGGTGTACAGGTAGTTTCAACTACTTCCCACACCAAAACTAGCTACTGGGATGTAGATCTGGCGGCTCCAACGCTAATCCTACTAGGTAATGAAGGCGCAGGATTGAGTGAAGATCTAGCAATACTCGCCGATCTCCAAGTGCGAATTCCGATGTCAGTCCGAGTAGAATCATTAAACGTCGCCACCGCAGCAGCATTGATGCTATACGAAGTTCGCAGACAGAGAAGTTAGGCATAAGAAGAACGGTTCGTTGTCGTAATTAATAATTATCAATTATTAATTATTAATTATTAATTAATTACCCATGCAATTCCACATTCAATCTGATAGTGAAATCCCCGTTTCCAAACAACTATACGATCAGATGTTATTTGCGATCGCATCGCGCCAGTTTTCACCAGGACATCGGTTGCCAAGTACCCGTCAGCTAGCGATGCAGACTGGATTGCATCGAAATACGATCGGCAAGGTATACAATCAATTAGAAGCCGCTGGCATCGTCGAATCCGTGCCAGGATCGGGGATTTATGTCAAATCATTAGGGCATGAAAGCAATCACCTGTTTGCTAATTCTAGTCTTGATTCCAATCTTTCCGCGATCGATCTCATCTCCCAAAGTCTTAATGCTCTGATCGCCCAAGGTTATTCTCTCACCCAGTCGCGAGAATTATTTCTGACCGAAATTGATTGGCGATGGCGATGTAGTGCCAGAGTCCTCGTTACCGTCCCCCAAATCGAAATTGGCGCAGGGGAGTTGATGCTCCAAGAATTGCAGCAATCCCTGGGCATTCCCGTGCAGCTCGTCGCGTTGGAAGAATTGGAAGCCGAACTAGTTCGACTCCAAGCCGCAACAATCGTAACTAGCCGCTATTTCATCGCCACAGTCGAATCAAAATTAGCCGAGAGTAAGTTAATTAAACCTCGCTCGATTCGAGTGATTCCGATCGATCTCCAAGACTACGAGAAAGAACTAGCCCTAGTCAAGACATTACCCAAAAATAGCTATGTCGGAATTGTCAGCCTCAGTGCCGGAATTTTGGCAGTAGCCGAGATGATGGTACACAGTATGCGCGGTGAAGATCTGTTCGTGATGGCTTGTCAAACCACTGATAAATACAAACTTAACGCCACGATCCGTCGTGCCCATACGATTATTAGTGATAAAGCCAGCCTAAAATTAGTTTATCAGGCGATCGAAGCTGCTGATGAGGATCTGATTCGGATTCCGCAAGTGGTCGAGAGTGAAAGCTATATTGGACTGAAATCGATCGACTTACTCAAGCGTGAATTGGGATTAGTTTGATAGTTGGTGCGATGTTCGAGATGGTGAGGGTACCCACGAGGGGCACCCCTACAGGTTGTGCTGGTGTAACGATAACCTGTAGGGGCGGTGCCTTATGCCCGCCCGATCGATGTCGATTGTAATCATGGGCGATCGATCGGTGCGATGTTCGAGATGGTGAGGGTACCCACGAGGGGCACCCCTACAGATTTTGGTGCAGCACTGCCCTCTGGGCTTTCGAGCTGTTAGCATCAGATCGTGCTGCCCTCAAGCAGGGATTTTCTCCTCTTCTCGATCGTTTTGGAGTTCTAGACAATAACCCGCGCCATAGATCGTCTTGATATATTTTGGACGACGTGGATCTGGTTCCATCTTGGTTCTCAGGTGGCGAATATGCACCCGAATCGTCTCGATATCATCATTGGGATCGTAACCCCAGACCTCCTTGAGAATCTCACTCGGAGATACTGTCTGCCCGTGTCGCTGTAGCAAGCAGTGCAGCAGTTCAAATTCAAGGTGGGTGAGCTTGATTGTAGCCGTCCGCCAAACTGCCTCAAATCGCTCTGGGACTAGGGTAAGTTCGCCATAGCTGAGGATTTCGCTATGTTTGGCAGCCTGGGGAATCCGATCCGTTCGCCGTAGCAGTGCCCTGACACGGGCGAGTAGCTCCTCGATCTCAAATGGCTTGGTGAGGTAGTCATCTGCCCCAGCATTGAACCCTTCAACCTTGTTCTGAGTCTGGCTCAGAGCTGTTAACATTAGGACTGGAATATCCGATGTGCGATCGTCTCGGCGCAATCTTTGACAGACTGTATAGCCATCAACTTTTGGCAGCATCAGATCCAATACAATTAGATCTGGCTGAATTTGGATCGCCATTGCCTGTCCCTGGATCCCATCAGGTGCTTGGTTTACCTCGTAGCCAGCCATTTCGAGGTTAATACAGACTATTTCAGCGATCGCTGCATCATCATCGACGACTAGTATTCGCGGCATGTTCAAGAAATATTAGGTGTTGAAAAGATTTGTTAAAAGTATTTAGTAAAAAAAGCTTTATGTAAAGATTATACGCAACTCGATCGAACTGAGGGCAGTTTTCTAGATATTTCTCAATTTTAATGGTGGATACTTCGACTCCGCTCAGTACCAGATCTTCGACTCCACTCAGTACAAGATAGTGGATAGTGGATAGTGAACGGTTATTTATCTAAGCCTAACTTCTAACTTCGCTCAGTGAGCGGAGCCGAACTGAACCCCTATGACAACATTACCCCCGACCGAACCAATTTGGCTAACGATCTTCAGACTGCTCCGGTGGGACAAGCCCGCAGGCAGATTGATTTTGATGATTCCCGCCTTGTGGGGACTATGTTTGGCAGCTAACGGCAATCCACCGTTGCCACTGCTGGGTGTGATTATTTTGGGCACCCTCGCGACTAGTGCGGCGGGATGTGTCGTCAATGATTTGTGGGATCGAAATATCGACCCCCATGTAGAGCGTACCAAAAATCGACCCCTAGCTGCCAAGTCCCTCTCGATCGCCACGGGCATTGGCGTGCTAATTGTCTCGCTGATTTGTGCTGCAATTTTGGCTATTTATCTCAATCCACTGACGTTCTGGCTATGTGTGGCGGCTGTGCCAGTTATTTTGCTTTATCCTGGGGCAAAACGAGTATTTCCAGTGCCGCAACTGGTACTATCGATCGCCTGGGGATTTGCAGTATTGATTAGTTGGTCGATGGTGACGGCGAGTATTGCTACCCCAACTTGGTATTTGTGGGGCGCGACGATCTTTTGGACGCTGGGATTTGATACTGTATATGCCATGTCCGATCGAGAGGATGACCGCAGAATTGGCGTTAAATCTAGTGCGCTATTTTTTGGTAAATATGTGGCAGAAGCAACGGCAATTTGCTACGCCATTACAGTTGGCTTGCTCGGCTATGTCGGCACAATTATGAATTTGGGATCGATCTTTTGGTTGACACTAGGAATGTCGGCTGGCTGCTGGCTCTGGCAATATCTCCGCCTCAAAAAACCAACTATTCCACCTTCGTTTTATCCCCAAATGTTTCGCGAAAATGTTTGGATCGGTTTTGGGTTACTATTAGGCATGGTCTTGGGAATTAGACAGTAATCCTCACAAGTTCCTCACATTTAGCTGATTTAATAAATCTGGAAATTGAAATCTAAATCATGTAGATAATGATAGAACCATCAATTTCTTATTGGGAGCGATGCAATGAAACACATTACGATGGCAGCATTATTACTTGTCTCGATCGGCTGGTCCCATCCGGCTGGAGTCAGGGCTGAAGCTCCCAAACCCAGAGGTGGCTGTTGGTCTAGAGATGTTGCGATGCGTCCGATCTCCGATCCACAAGTAATCACCACAACTAAAGGTCAGGTAATTGCGATCGATCGCAATGACAAAAATGAGCCGATTGCCGCCAAGGAGGTAGTTACCTGGGTGCGAATCAAAACTGCTGATGGCACTCAAAAGTCAATCTACTTAGGCTCGGATCGATACCTGAACCAGCAGCAGATCCAACTTAAGGTATCAGACAACCTCGAAATCAAAGGTACCCAAACAACCAATCCCAAACAACTACCCACCATAGTTGCTAGCACCATCAAGAAAGGCACACGAGTCTGGAAAATCAATCAGATCGCCACCAAACCCACAACAACTAAATGGTGTCAACATAACGGTTAATCTAGTTGATAGTGGTTTAGTGGTTTAGCAATCTCCTAGTCGCCCGCACTCCCAGGCTCCCACGCTCCCACGCTCCCGCACTCCCGCACTCCCACACTCCCACGCTCCCAGGCTCCCGCACTCCCACGCTCCCGCACTCCCGCACTCCCACGCTCCCACGCTCCCACGCCTCAACACATGACATACCTACTAGCAGGCGATCTCGGCGGTACTAAAACGCTGCTGAGATTGGTGAAAGCCGAATCGCCAGATCGATCGGAATTTGAATACAAATATCAGAGTCAAGAATATACTAGCTTAGTCTCGATCGCTCAGGAATTTCTCGCCGCAGCGCGAACCAAGCTGGGCGCGAACATCGAAGTCCAGGCTGCTTGTCTAGCCATTGCGGGAGCGGTAATCGATCGCGCATCATATCTACCAAACCTCGATTGGCACATCAGCGCAGACGAACTTCAGCACCAACTCAAAATTCCCCAGGTTGAATTAATCAACGACTTTGCGGCGGTAGGCTACGGGATTGCCCTATTGCCACCACAAGACCTCCACACCATCCAAACTGGACAAATCCACCATAATGCCCCAAAAGCAGTAATTGGTGCAGGTACAGGGCTAGGAGAATGCTTGCTGATTCATAATGGGACAGACTATCAAGTTATTCCGACAGAGGGCGGACATACAGACTTTGCGGCTCGATCGATCCAAGAATTTGAATTTCTCCAATACCTTTGTCGTCAGCAGCAGTTAGACCGAATCTCCAACGATCGAGTCGTCTCTGGGCGCGGGATTGTCGCGATCTATCAATATCTGCGCGATTGTCTCAACGTCCCCGAAAATTCCGATATTGCTACTGTAGTCAAACTGTGGGAATCCCAATCCGAAAAACTCGCCGATCCGGCGGCGATGATCTCAGCAATGGCGATTTCCAAAACCGATCCACTCGCTCAAGCTACCATGCAGATGTTTATCTCTGCTTACGCTGCCGAAGCTGGAAATCTTGCCCTCAAGATCCTCCCCTATGGTGGACTGTACATCGCTGGTGGGATCGCCGCCAAGAATCTACCCCTACTCACCGATGGAACTTTTACCACCGCATTCAACGACAAAGGTAGAGTCAGCGACTTAATGAGTAAAATACCTGTACACGTAATTCTCAATCCCCAAGTCGGTCTAATTGGTGCCGCAGCACAAGCGGGGAAATTAGTTGATAGTTGATAGTTGATAGCGAATAACATCCATCTCCCACACCCCCCATCCCCCATCCCAAAAAATCCTTCACACAGGAAGAGTATTAAGATTGTCAATGAGAAAAACATTAAAAGATTATAAAGGTTATGCTAGAATTGTAGTGGTGCTAAAAAAGGAGGGCTATGTTTCTTAGACTAGCAAATGAACATCGGGAATTCGTCAAAGACTTGGTAATGAGCCTACAAGCCTTAGCTACTGTCTTGGAAAAGCGCGGCTATGAGGCTGCTTGCTACACTTGTGGCGACCAAATGAATAGTGCAAACTTCATGGTAAGTTTGACCGAAAATCATCTGATTCGATTTCTGGTATCCGACTATGGGATTACCTGGACAGAATTGCGGGACGATCGCGAATTGATGAAATTAGAAGGTGCTGAGGCAATCTCGCAACTCCAAGAACTTGCAGATCTGCTCAAAGTACAACTCCACAGCAATGCACGCATCTCGATCGGGTAGAGTTAATCAAAGTTGACTATTTACCGATCGATGAAGTGACGATCGGATGTTGACCATAGAATGGGATTGCGTTTGACCAATCTGGACGCTCTCCTCGATCGTAGGCAATCCGTGCCAAAGCGATTACACCCACCACAGTATCGGCAAGATTAGCCGATTGTGGAATAACGTGGTGATGAGCGGGATTGAGATCGGCTAAATAAGTATCCCAATCGGCAGATGAAAATACGCTGTCAGCTAGGATCGTCGTTAATTCCTGACGTTGGCATAGCCTGTCCGTAGGAGAATCGATATCTAGACTATAAACTGCGCCGAATACTTCGCCCCGTTGAGCAGGCATCGAAATTGCAATTGAACCAACGTGCTGGGATTGCCATGCGATCGCCGCTAAACTAGAAATCGTCAATACAGGCACATTTAGCTGTTGTCCCAATGTCCGTGCGGTAACAACGGCTAACCTAGTGCCTGTAAATCCTCCAGGTCCATTCGCGACCGCAATCCAATCCAGATCTTGCCAAGTCTGCGGACTGAGAAATTCGAGTAGATGAGAATGAAGATAATTGGAAGTCTCTCGCCCCAAATCCCATGTCTGACAACGCACATCATCGGCATTACTGCTAATTGCCAAACCTAATGCAGGGCTACTGGTATGTAATGCTAGACCGTATTTCATGAGTTGGTGAATGGTGAATGGTGAATGGTGAATGGTGAATCCACTAACTAATGATCGGTGCAACCAATAATACTGGGGAAAAGGATAGGATAACAGAAATACATTTGCAAGAAATCGGAATCTATCACTATGACTTCTGCTGATGCTGGATCTAATTCTACTCCTAACCCTCAGACCTTACGCGATCGATATCTCCAGACGATCGAAGAAATAGTCGTGCGGATTCTGACTGGTAAACAGATTATCTCCAAAGAGTATATTTATCAAATCCTCACCGAAAAAATCGAACTGGGTACTAGCGAGGTATTTGAAGGTTGTTTGAGTGACACAGTACAGGGACTAGAAAGAGAAATTGCCAGCCAACCTGACGAAGTAAAGCAGTCAAAATTGGGGCACAAACTCAATGCCCTCAAATGGATTCAGACAGCCTTAGACAATGTTCAAGACGAACGCCAATCAGTAGCAGCCGTGACTGCGACGATCGATCGCATCATCACCGCCGAGCCAAATGAGCGGCTAAACGTCCTGCTTCAATCACTCGATCCCAATCAAGAGCGGAAACTCGATCGATCTCAGCTTCAACTGATGATTAAATCGCTCCAATCTGTGGCAACAGTGACGTTGCAACCAGCAGATTTTGAGCAATTACGTCAATTATCCCACGGACTCGATCGGGGCTTGAGTACCCTCCCAGGGTTAGAACCTCATCTCGTCAGTTGGGTGTATGAAAATGGTCAACAGATCGGCTTTGGCGGAGTCACAGAAAATGGCCCCTGGTCGCTGTGGGCGCGACAAGTCACTAAACCGCTGATTCAGTCCTTATTCAAAACAATCGGGCTTCAGCGGTCAGTTTCCGACCTTGCAGCAGCTCAAGGGACTGGCGATGAGGGCGACTGGACAGAGCTGGCGATCGTGTTGCAGAGTATTCAGACTGCCTTGGTGACTTGGTTCGACGCGCAGATGTACGACAGGGATTGGGGGCAACGGATGGCGTTTAGTACGCTGATTACGTTTGCCGCAATTTGGAGCGAGTTGGCGAATGGGATTGGACGAGCCACGGGGATTAATAGCACTCATCGCGATGCCATTGCGAGAGCCTGCTTTCAAGTAACGCTGCAAATTCTCCGCACCGCCGCCCAACGTCCGAATTTTCCACTCTATGGGGGCATCTTTGCGGCGTTCTCTGGGGAAACTTTGCGGGATACCCTCTCTTATTTCGATCTCCCACTCAAGCAAGTTGCAGGTACTCAGGAGAAGGGGCGACTATTAACAATTTTAGGTTACTCACAGCGCACATTAGGTCAGATCGATCGAGCCATCGAACTGCATCAGGAAGCACTAGTCATCGCCAATCAAGCAGCAGATCGTCCCTGCGAAATTGCCAATCTCAATCATCTGAGTCGAATCTCGATCGGTCAAAAAGACTATGCTCAAGCAGTTAGCTACAGTCAACGTGCCCTAATTTTGGCCAGACAAACGGGAGACAAATTGGGTGAAGCTAATGCCCTGACGAATGTAGGCTACTCCGAAGTCCTAGCCGCACATTCAAATGACCTGATGGATGAGGAAATCTATGAACAGAATATCACCTATCTCGATCGGGGCTTAAAGCTCGCTGAAACCCTCGAAGACAAGCAAAGCCTAGCCCTCTGCTATCATAGCCTCGGACTCGCCCACCTCACCATCCAACAGCCCGAACAAGCGATCGAATATCTCCAGCAAGGCACCAAAGCCGCCCAAGCCGTCGGCGATTTGTATCTTCAGGGACTCAATCTCACCTATCTCGCCGAAGCAAATCACAGCCTCCAACACAACGGTACTGCGGTTTTTTATAGTTGCCTAGCGATGTATCAGCTCCACCAAATTGGGGCAAAAGAATGGCGACAAAGTGCGAGTTTAGCAACTGTGCTACGGGGACAATTAGGGCAAGTAGAATTCGACAAGTTATTAATTAAGTATCGCCCTAACTTATTACCTGCGATCGGTGTTGATGGCTATGATTATTTGCCGCAATTGCTTCAGCAATATTTAGATGGTGGTGAAAACTAATGTGAGGAGTGTATTGGGTTAGAGCTGCTCCGCCAACATTCTTCAATCCAACCTACATATTTAGGCACTGACGTTGCTACCTATTAAATATATAAATGCTAAGTAAATTAGAGCTTCACAACTTCAAAAGCCATCATCAGACACAGTTCAATTTTGACAATTCTCGTTTACAAGCATTGATAGGCAAGAATGGTTCAGGTAAAACTTCAGTTCTACAATCACTATATTGGCTCAGTCAGCTTTCAACAGCAACAGATCCAAAGAGTAAAATTTTGTACGATACAATCCTTGAGATTGGTCTAGATTATGGAACAATCGATCGGAGCAAGATGATTGTCGTCGGCAGCGGATACTGGGAGAATAATACTCAAGAACATTGGCAGTTTTCCTATGAATTTCACAGAAGATCTAGTGATTTCTGGAAGCCAATTAATAGAACCTGGATTAATAATGGAGAAAAAATAATAATTGAAACAACACAGGCACAAAGCTCATCTATAGTTATCCCTCCAGAGCTAAAGTTTACAACCCACCTAAAATTAAACGTGGGCAACTTAGCAAAGGCATCCTACAGTGAAGAAATCATCCCCAAAATTCAGTTCGATGGTTCTGGATTAGCACCAATACTAGATTACCTCCGCAGCGAAGCTCCAGAGCGATTTCAAGATATCCAGGGAATGTTGCAGCAGATCGTTCCAGGTGTCCGAAGAATAGGGATAAGAAGAGCAAAAGTTAAGATCGATCGGCAGAGATCGATCGAGGTTGATGGTAAGTCTATCTCCTATGAGGAAAATCAAGAAGTTGTCGGACAAGAAATTGTGCTAGACATGAATACAGGAAATCGCATTCCTGCTCATGCGATTAGTGAAGGGACGATGCTAACCTTGGGCTTGCTTACCGTGCTAATGAATCCTAAACAGCCAAACTTAGTATTACTAGATGATATCGAACAGGGACTTCACCCCAAGGCACAACGAGAGTTAATTACCGTCTTTAAGCAAATCATTCAAGCTAATCCAAATTTACAGATTATCTTTACTACTCACTCGCCATATATCATTGATGAACTTGAACCTTCTCAAGTTCATGTTTTGAGTAACTCTAAGTCTGGGTTCACTCATGCGAAGCGGCTAGACGAACATCCTGATGCAGAATGGGCAAAACAAACTTTGACCACTGGAGAATTTTGGAATGCGGAAGGAGAAGATTGGGTGGTTGATGGAGATGTGAATGATTGAGGTTGTTGTAATCGTTGAAAGTAGAATGGACGCAGTTACTGCTAAAAAATTAGCAGAGCGTGTGCTTGTAGAAAAGATCGATTGGCTAGAGGAAGATAATCTACAACATCTCTTCAAATGGACTGGTTTAGAATCAGGAACAGAGCATTCTTGTTGGAAAGATATTAATGATATTATTGATCGTGCTGAAAAAGATGGTATCCCCAAACCTCGATATTTAGGTCACGGTAAAACTAGTAAATTAAGAGCTGATGGTGCTGCCGCGTTGAAGATTTTAAAATTAAGTAAACTTCTTCATCACAAAAAGAAGCGAGAAATTGCCGCAGTTGTCTTTATTCGGGATGTGGATAATCAACCAGAAAGAAAGCAAGGAATCGAGCAAGCACGCTTAGAACACACTGAAGATCGACCTTGCATCGAAATTGTCATTGGTGTAGCCGATCGAATGCGAGAAGCTTGGATTCTTAACGGTTTTACACCATTGAATGTAGCAGAAAAACAAACTCTAGCACAAATCAAAGCTAACTTAAGTTTCGATCCTTGTGAAGAGGCTCATCGATTACGCGACAAGCCAGGTGAGGAGAGAAACCCTAAATTAGTCCTCAAGAGACTTACAGGTGGCAATATTATCCGTGAACAGCAATGTTGGGAAGAAACCGATCTAGAAATTCTTCGATCGAGAGGAGCGAATACAGGGTTGCAAGAATATCTGCATGAAGTTGAGCAACGATTGATATCTATACTCGTTCGCGTTGGCGGAGCCTGCCGTTAGGCGCAGCCTAATCGATCTGATTTATAGGGAGATTGATTTGCGCTAGATCGAAAATGCAATACTAATGACTTCGTAACACGAGCGACGATTACCTTTTGGGAACGCTACGCAAACAATCGTGCGGTATTCGATCGAAATTGGCTGGCGATCGGAATCCAACACGCTAAAATGTCTATAGCCCTGTAATTGGGATCGAGTATGACCTCAACGCTAATTCAAAGCCCAAATCGGGTAGTTCTCAAGCATATTAGTTGGCAGAGTTATCAATCTCTGATTGTTGACTTTGAGCCAGACCCAGCAATTCGACTAACTTACGATCGTGGTACTCTCGAAATCCGTATGCCGCTCGCGCCACATGAAACCTATAAAAAAATTCTCGGTCGCCTAATTGAAGCAGCAACAGAAGAACTCGACCTCGAAATTCGCAGTTTGGGTTCGCTCACTTGTAGCAGAGAAGATCTCGCGAAAGGATTGGAACCAGACCAATGTTATTACATCCAAAATGAGGAAAAGGTACGGGGTCTCGACCAAATCGATCTGGGAAAATTACCACCACCTGATTTGGCAGTAGAAATCGATATTACTAGTAGCTCTCTCGATAGATTCTCAATTTATGCTGACCTAAAACTTCCAGAAATTTGGCGATATGACGGACGATCTCTAGTTATTTATGGGTTGGTTGAAAGCGAATATGTCATCAGAGATCGTAGTATTGCTCTGCCAATATTGAGAACAGAAGATGTTTTGCGGTTTTTGAGTTTGTCCGTATCAATTGGTGAAAATAGTCTAATCAAACAATTTCGTCAGTGGCTAAAATCTGCTCGATAAATTCTAAGCTAGATCGAGATCTAATTAGACTCATCAGCAGTTGTTCGCGTTAACTGCTGCTCGTACTAGAGTCAATAAAATTCAGGGTAGGAGCAACTCATTAATTGCTCCTACCCTGAATTTTTATGCTTTAAATTAGCAAGTGATAATTTTACTTGCTAATAGCAGATTAAGCTTAAACCTTTGCTGTCGAACGTTGCTTGCGACGACCGATGGGAGCGGGACTAGAGCCAGCACCAGCACCGACAAGATCCTTGGTGATAGGAGTTGCACCGACACTAGCCTTGCGCGGAGTCGAGCCGTCTTCTGGAGTCTGCATCATCAGTACCAATAGTGGCTTGCTTTGCAATTCACGACGTACCAAGCGTTGGAGGGCTGATTCTAACTCGATTTGTAATCCTGCCCAGTCGATTTCACTTTCACCTGACTCAAACTTGCGGGAGAATCTGTCCCAACGATCGATCAAGCAGTTCTCGATCGTCTTTTTAATCAGTGCTGATATTAGTGATTGCTCTACGGCAGTCACTACCCCTCGGAGATTAACCTGAGGTGTGACCATCATCTTACCATCTAGACCGATCGCCAGGGCAACAGTGACGACACCATCGCCAGCAAGCTGTTTACGTTCTTCCATGACGTGGGCTTGGTCGTGAACGATGCCAGCGTTATCGACTAGTTGAATACCGGAAGGTACTTTACCAGCTTTACAAATGCTGTTTTCAGTCAGTTCGACAATATCACCGTTATCGATGATCACCATATTCTCCGCTGGAATACCTGTGCTTTGAGCAGTTTGGGAATGCTTGATTAGCATCCGGTGTTCGCCGTGAACTGGGATAAAGTATTTAGGACGAGTTAGGCTCAACATCAATTTCTGATCTTCCTGGCAACCATGTCCAGAAACGTGTATGCCTTTATCGCGACCGTAGATGACGTTGGCACCCTGCATCATCAACTTGTCAATGGTGTTGACTACGGCGATGGTGTTGCCTGGAATTGGGTTCGCTGAGAACAGAATTGTGTCGCCCTTGCGGATCTTGACTTGGCGATGTTGACCATTAGCAATCCGTGTCATCGCGGCGAGAGTTTCACCCTGAGATCCGGTAGTCAGAACCAATACCTGATTATCGGGGAGGTGATTGGCTGATTGGAGCGGCTCAAACACATTATCGGGGCAATTGATATAGCCGAGATTCCGAGCATGAGCGATCACGTTGAGCATCGATCGACCCACAACGCAGACTTTCCGATTGTACTTCATGGCGATCTCGATCGTCATGTTGATCCGATGCACGGAGGAGGAGAAGGTTGTTACCATTACCCGTCCTTTCGCAGTGCTGATGTACCGTTCGAGGTTGGGGAATACCGAACGTTCAGATGGTGTGAAGCCAGGTATTTCGGAGTTGGTGGAGTCACTAATGAGGCACAATACGCCTTTCTCGCCATGCTCGGCTAGTTTCGCGTAGTCATACGCCTCACCATCAACTGGAGTATGGTCGAATTTGAAGTCACCAGTGTGGATCACTACGCCGACGGGAGTATGGAGCGCGACGGTAAAGCTATCCGCGATCGAGTGGGTATTGCGGATAAACTCTACAAAGAATGATTCGCCAATTCTGACGATATCACGAGGTGCGACTGTCTTGATTTTGGTGCGATCGGCTACGCCAGCTTCTTCTAATTTACCTTGCAATAACGCCATCGCGAGGCGAGGACCGTAGATAATTGGGATATCAAATTGTTTGAGGTGATAAGGGATGCCACCAATGTGATCTTCATGTCCGTGGGTGACGATCATCCCTTTGATTTTGTGCTGATTTTCGCGCAGATAAGTCATGTCTGGCAAGACTATATTGATGCCGTGCATTCCATCAGTAGGAAAAGCCAATCCAGCATCTAATAGTAAGATTTCGTCGTTGATTTCAAAGACGCAGGTGTTCTTACCAATCTCGTGCAAACCACCCAATGGGATGACTTTTAGAGTAGGTTCATTAGGGTTCTTTTTGACTGCTGGGGCTACGGATGATTTGATGATTGGACGCATTTAGATAACTAGAGTTAGATTATGTTAATTTGTGGACAAAGCTGTTTATTTCGGAATGTTAAATAATCGCAGCAGATTGATTTAATTAGCTGTCTTCGCGATTAGTTACGATCGAATATTTTTGAAGATAGTGTAGCTGGTTCGCTTCTCAAAGCTGCTACACAACTGAACGATGGCAGTAGCTATGATGCTGTACCCTCAGACGACAAAAGACATTATGATTCACTGAGACTATGCGCTAGAAATTTGCACTGGCTACTATTAAACTAATTGAATATTTATATTTGAAGGTTGGAACTCAATCTAAAAGTGCTAAGTCTGACCTGTGACCGATTTGTTGATTTTAGCTACTTTGGAGTTTTATCGGCTTTAATCCGATGATGTCTTTACAGTTTGTACTGCTGACCTGCCAAGTTTTAACTTTATGGCTGCTGAGTTGATTTATTCTCTGTTCTCAATATCTTAGTTGTATCATAATATCGGCGATGGGTCAATAAATTAATTAATAATTGATAGTTGATAGTTGATAGTTGGGGAGATGCTTTTACTGCGACAGTTAAGCTGTCTACGACTGGTTTGGTAGGGCTGAGAATTAGATTAATCTTTGTTGCTGAAGTAGCTGTTGAAGCTGAGGTAATGATTCTGCGGGTAGTTCACACATCGGCAGTCTCAACCCGCCAACTTCCCAGCCTTGCAGTCTTAAGGCTGCCTTAATTGGCATGGGGTTAGGTGCAAAAAATAATCCTTTGAATAATGGCAGCATTTTGATGTGGAGTTGAGTTGCCAGTTGATTTTGGCCAGACTCAAATGCGGCAATCATCTGCTGAATCTGATTTCCTACTAGATGACTGGCAACACTGACTACTCCGCTTCCGCCAACTGCAAGCACAGGTAGAGTCAATGAATCATCACCTGCATAGATCTTAAATTCTGGTGGAGTCAAGCTGCGAATTTGACTCGCTATATCTATGTTACCCGTAGATTCTTTGATTGCAACAATTCCAGGCACTTGAGCTAGTTTGGCAACTGTCTCTGGCTCTAACGCTTGTCCGGTGCGCCCAGGGATATTGTAAAGCATCATCGGCAGGTCGCAAGCTTTGGCGATCGCCTCAAAATGTCCATAGATCCCAAGTTGCGAAGGTTTATTGTAGTAAGGCACTACCTGTAAACTTGCATCTACTCCTAGTTTAGCAGCTTTTTGGGTGGCTTCGATCGCTTCACTGGTCGAATTCGATCCAGTTCCGGCAATTACTTTGGCTTTCCCCGCCACAGCTTTTTGGACGACTTGAAATAGCTGGTATTCCTCATCCCAACTCAATGTCGGTGATTCTCCGGTGGTACCACAGACGACGATTCCATCCGAGCCATTGTCGGCTAGATGTGCGGCTAACCGCTCTGCTTCGGCATAGTGGACATTGCCCTCGCTGTCGAAGGGTGTGATCATTGCTGTGATGACTCGTCCGAAATCAATTGTCATGGGGGAAGGCTTTAGGTATTGGGCTTTAGGCTTTAGGTATTGGGCTGTAGGGGTGAGTTTATGCGACCGACCGCAAATGAACTAACAATCTCATTTAAACCCACCCTATCCCACCAGTAGTGTTTTGAAGTTTGTGGATGTTGGGGGTCAATATTGTTCTATCCACTCGAATGATGCTTGATTGGCTGCGTAGATCTTTACCCCACCCCAACCCTCCCCTTTCCAAGGGGAGGGAGCCAAACCCTAGATTTAAACCATCACCTAAACCATGAATAGCCAAATCTCCACCATCTCTGGTACCGCCATCCCCCTCACTGGTAATGACATCGATACCGATCGAATTATCCCTGCTCGATTCCTACGTTGTGTCACCTTCGATGGCTTAGGGGCTAATGTCTTTGAGGACGATCGAATCCAGCTCAAGGGCGCACATCCATTCGACTTACCTCAATTTCAGGGCGCGAATGTTCTCGTCGTCAATAGTAATTTCGGCTGCGGATCCAGTCGCGAACATGCACCTCAAGCCCTGGCTAAATGGGGGATTCAAGTCGTGATTGGTGAAAGCTTCTCGGAAATCTTCTTCGGTAACTGCGTTGCGATGGGGATTCCCTGCCTCAACGCTGATGCAGCCACTATTACGGAGTTGCAAGAGATTGTTCGCGACAACCCACAGACTCCAATTAGCGTCGATCTGGAGGCTTTACGAGTCAGATGTGGCAAGTTTACCACCCTAGTCTCGATCGGCGAAGGTTCCCGTCAGCAGCTCACCAATGGTACTTGGGATGCCTGTGGACAATTAGTCGCCAATCTCAGCCAAACCAAAGTTACTGCTAGTAAATTGCCCTATGTTGCTTGGGGATCATAACTATCTAGTCGATTCTCAAGAGGAGAGGCTCCGCCAACGATCTGCTCGAATAATCCGAGATCGACAGATCTGTTAAAATTGGGATCGTAAATACCTTCCCAACTTTTTCGACTCAGCCTAGATTTGAGCCGAGCCTTCATCTCAAAATCAAGAGAAAATCGATGAGTATAACTATCGCTAAATGGACGATCGAGCAGTATCATAAACTCGTTAATGCAGGCATGTTAATCGATCGGCGGGTGGAGTTATTAGCAGGAAATATCATTGAAATGTCACCAGAAGGAATGTTTCATGCCGTATATTGTGGCGATGCGGTGGACTATCTCAAGCAGTTATTAGGCAATAGAGCTAAAGTTCGTGAAGCTCACCCAATCACCCTACCCAATGATTCAGAACCAGAACCAGATATTGCCGTAGTGAAACCTTCACCCACCCGATATTTAGATCGTCACCCCTATCCAGCCGATGTATTTTGGTTAGTTGAATATGCAGATAGTACACTTACCAAGGATCTAAATATCAAACAGCAGATTTATGCTGCTGCTGGGATTCAGGAATACTGGATTGTCAATTTACAAGCATTAGAATTGATTGTATTTCGTGATATGGATCATGATGGCTATAAAACAGAAACTAGATTCAGCACGGGACATATTTCACCATTATCTTTTCCTGAAGTTGAGATTGAAGTTAAACGATTATTTAGCTGATCGATCTGCTCGAATAATCCGCGAACTTCCAGCCGCAATCCGTTCGGTGGTCTGATAGCCATGCTTTGTTAGTAAGCTAATTGTCGCATCTATTTCCCGTCCCGATCGACTAATTGGATTGGGTAGCCAATCGGGTGCGCGGGTAGAATGATCTCGAAATGCAATTATTATCCGTCCTTGCGGCTTCAAGATCCGGTTAATTTCGACGATCGATTTGTGGGGATCTGACCAAAATTGAAAAGAGTGAATCGCGATCGCGGCATCAAATCGATTGTCACTCCAAGGTAACGAATCATCAGTGCCTTGACGAATATCGATTCGATTTTCCCAGCCCTTCTTAATCAGCCGATTTAATGCAGTTTGTACCATTGTCTCCGTCGGATCGACACCACCAACAAAGGTACCTGTTGTGACGGATAGAAGTATTTCGGCAAAGCGACCAGTCCCAAACCCAATTTCGAGAAAGCGTTCGTTGTCAGATGGAGCCAATGCTTGAAGTACTTTTTGATAAGCATCAGCATTCGTCCACTCCATTAATTTGCCAAACAGCTTCCCCGTAAAACCTGCTGGACTTTGTGGTAATTGGTTACTCATGAAACCTCAACTCAATTTAAGGACATTCTCCACGTAAGTCCCCTCCTGGGAGGGGTGCCCGCAAGGGCGGGGTGGGTCGCCATCTACAATCGCACTACTTAGTTTCGATCGATCCAGTTTCCCGCGCTCTAGCCAGATCGGTGATTTGTGGGATGCGGAAATCTACCCACCCCACCCTTCGGGCACCCCTCCTTGGAGGGGATTTATTGGCACAAACTTTGCTCTTAGTTGTTTCTGCATACTGAATGGGCGGCGGACTGGGGCAATTTCAGCCGTTGTGGGTGTGACGCTCCAATCATACTTTTGCAACAGCGTCGAGAGAATAATCTTCATCTCCATCTGGGCGAGTTCCACACCGATACAACTATGTACTCCACCCCCAAACCCAATTAGAGAATAAGGCTGCTTTTTATCTTCCTCTCGTGGTGGCGCAAATCTGTCAGGATCGAACGTATCTGGATTTTGGTAAATTTCTGGCATCCGTTGGGTGAGTTGTGGAAAAATGCAGACAAACCAACCAGCCGGAATTAGATAACCCCCATATTCAATATCTGCCATCGCCATCCGACAGATCAGAAACCCTGGTGGATACATTCGTTCACCTTCTTTAATCGTATTAGTCAGATCGGGAAGCTGACGGAGCTGCGAGATTGTAATTGGATTATTTCCCATCACTTGCTGCTGTTCCGCGCGCAATCTTTGCTGCCATTCGTGACTATTACCCAGCTCAAACAGTAGCCAACTCATCAAGCTCGAAGTGGTATCGTGCCCAGCAAACAGAAACCCAATCGCCTGATTAATTACCTGAGTTTCGGTAAACCGATTACCATCTTCGTCGATAGTATTCAGCAGTAAACTCAACACATCTGTAGACTGTTCTAAATCACCCCGTGCGCCTCTCTCTTGGATAATTTGGCGCACATAGTCAAAAATCTTCCGACGGGCTGCTTGCCCTCTCCCGTGCATCGTCAGCGGATTATCCCATTTGATTACGCCATTTAAACTATCGACGAGGATCGTAAACCATTCGCTCACCTGCTCGATTTCCGACGTTTTCTCACTCCCCAGAAAAATCTTAACCACCATCTTCAGCGTCAGTTTATGCAGTTCGGCACTAAGATCGATCGTCCCTTGTCTGCCCCAATTATCGATCGTTTCACTCACAACCGCCTGAATTATATCAAAGTAAGACGCGATCGCTTGGGGCAGAAACACAGGTAAAATTAGCTTGCGACTAATTCGATGCTGTTGTCCATCTTGCATCAACACCATATCTGGAGTGAGGATCGGCGACAAAAATTTATTACCCAACCGTGAGGAAAGTTTATCAGCTTCATCTTTGAACACCAGCCGATTGGCTTCTGGCCCGACTAGACAAGCGATATTATTAAACAATCCTGGCATGGATACTCTGAAAATATTGCCATGCTGTTGATTTCGCTCCCAATAAAATTGCTCGAATTTGGTGAATGCGCTAACTGTATTGCCGATTAGTGGCAATCCAGTGTTACCAGGCATCATCTCAGCGGATTTAAGTTTATCAGTCATAACAGCAATTTATTCCAAATTATGGCATGATCGAGTTTATGAGTAAGTCCTCATTTTTGTCAACCCAGAAAAATCTCCGCCGTCAACCTCAACAAAAACGCGGACAACAGCGGGTAGAAAAGATTTTAGTTGCCGCAGCGGAAGTATTCGCCGAGGCGGGATTTGCGGCGGCGACAATTCAACAAATTGCCGATCGAGCCAGCACCGCCGTCGGTTCGATTTACCAGTTTTTCCCAGACAAATTAGCAATTTTTCAGTCTTTATTCATAGAGCATCTAAAACAAGTAGATATCCTTGAAGCCAAATTTTTCCAGGGTGCAGTAAATCTTCCCCTAGCGGAGAGGATTAGTGATTACATGGATACTTATATCCGTTACGTTGAGCAACCAATCCCGCACTGTATCATGCTGCAAGACTACTTACAGCCGATCGAAGGACTCGCAATTTTAATGGCAGACTTACCAGATCGAATATCAGTACAGATCGCCAAACATGCTAATCTTTATCGCCAACGCAACCCCAATCTCAGTGTCGCCAAAAGTAAACTGCTCGCAGAAGTGGCTCAACACATGTGTAGCAGCTTATTTCTCCGAGCGATTAAAAGTGACGTAGAACATCAACAAGAACTCTATGCTGAGATTAAAAATGTCCTCTATTGCTATCTCAATCCGCACATCGGCGACCATCTGCTCTCTTTGCACAGCAATAAGATGATTTGTCCTGATTGCCAGAGCGATCGAGTGGCAAAAAACGGTCGCCAACAAGACAAGCAACGCTATATCTGTAGGGGATGTGGGCGGCAATTTGTCGATCGGTATATCGAAAGAGGATATCCCCTAGAGATTAGGCAACAGTGTCTCGATCTCCACCGAGCTGGAGTCAGCTTCCGCGAAATCGAACGCAGCACCGGAGTTTCCCACAACACGGTGATTAACTGGGTAAAAAACATTCAAACCGAACGGTAGGGGTAATTCATGAATTACCCCTACCGTTCGGTTGGGATTATTTAATGTCTAATAGAGAAATAAGTCGATCGATCTCACAGTGATTGCCGAATAATTCTCGCGCACAATTGACTTTTATTGGTTCTTGTAATCTTACTTGACCGAAGGCTCCATCGATAATTTCGACAGTAGTCAGAGTATCCAAATCTACAGATAGAATCGGGATTTCCAAGTCTTGAGCACGGCTGAGAATAAATTTTTGAGGCGGGAGATGTCCAGTCAGAATCAAGCACTGGGTAGATGTCTCTAAGGCAGCGAGTTGAATATCAGCTCGATCTCCACCAGTGACAACAGCCATATTATTACCATTTTGGAAATACTGAAGCGCGGAGTTGACATTCATCGCCCCAATGGAGAGACTTTCCACCATCAAATCCAACCTGTCATGGCGGCACAATACTTCCGCATTGAGTCGTTCGACGAGCTGCTTGACGGTGACACTTCGCAGCAAACCATTGCGATGGACGATTCCAAATACAGGGATACCAGCTTGTTCCAAATATGGCACCAGTGTCGTCTGGACAGCCTCTACCCGATCGCGCGGGATATCATTGATAATACAGCCCAAAAGTCTTTTACCCAGGCGTTCCTGAGCAGATAGGATCAGATCGACACTGGAGATCGGATCGTAACGATTGACGAGGAGCACGCCAGCATTTAGAGATTCGGCAACTTGAGCGGTAGCTAGATTGAACAGACTACCCTCGTAGAGATTGGAACCCCCTTCGAGAATCACTAGATCGCCTGGAAGTTGGACACATTCTTGGAGTAACCTGGCATAGTCTTGACGATCGACTCCAGTTAATCTATCGATCGATTTGGTGGCATCCAATACTAGCAATGGCGATCCTAGTCGCGCTGGGGGCAGTGACAATGCTTGCGCCATCAATTGGACATCGCTATCAATTGTCAGCGGATTGACGGCATTGCCAGTGACGACTGGTTGAGCGTAGGCAATTTCGATTCCCTTTGCTTGCAACCGATCGGCAATGCCCAAAATTGTTGCCGATTTCCCACTACACGCCTCAGTCGAAGCCACCATCAAGTATTTCATAGCCATTCCCACACACTTACCCGTAAGTTATTATAACTGTCTAGCCGATCGACATTGCATCGATCTGAGCGTGTGACAACTGCTCATATGTAGGTCGCAGAAGCCAGTTCTAGACTAATTATAAGAACTTACGGGCGAGAAAATACGCCGCGATCGATTTAGCATCGATCGGTTCTCCTCGTTCTAGCGCAGCTTCAAATTCGGCTGGAGTCATCAGGATCACAGTAATATCCTCGTCATCATCACCCGCAGGCTGAACGGCTAATTTCTCCAAATCCTGGGCTAGGTAAGCATAAATGATCTCATCAGAATATCCAGGTGCGAGAAAAAATTCACCTAAATTTTGCCATTTACTAGCCCGATATCCAGTCTCTTCTTCAATCTCCCGCGCAATTGTCGTCGCCGGATCTTCACCCACTTCCAATGTGCCTGCGGGAAATTCTAAAATTCGCCCCTGAGTCGCAAATCGATATTGTTTGACTAAGACTAATTTGCCATCATTAGTAATCGGTACCGCCATCGCCCCACCTGGATGATGAACACATTCCCAGTCACCAACTACCCCATTCGGCAATTCAATTCGATCGACATCAAAGGAGAATTTGCGCCCTTGATAGTGCAGCTTTTTCTGAATGAGTTTCGCAGGTTCATTTCCTAAGGGCATGGGAATTAGTGGTTTAGTGGTTTAGTTTTTAGTGGTTTAGCAGTAGGTTGGGTTGCGGATGCGCGCTCGTCGGGTTTCCCGACGGATTAGCGCACCAAGCAGAAGAATGAAACCCAACATTAAATCTCTACTTGCTTACAAAGAATAGCGATCGATTGTCCCGATCTGGGTTCGATCGCATCAGGGGCAATTTCACTCAGGGGTACAAGGACAAATGCACGTTCGATCATGCGTGGATGGGGAACTTGTAATGAGGGTAAATCGATAATTAAATCATCGTAGAGCAATAAATCCAAGTCTAGTGTCCGCGCTCCCCAGACTTCTTGACGCACTCGTCCAAATTCAGCTTCGATCGAGTGCAGGACATTCAGCAAGTCTAGTGGTTCCAAACTAGTCTGGAGTGTCGCACAACCGTTCAAATAATCTGGCTGAGGCGGCCCAATTGGAGCAGTTTTGTGCCATCTAGAAACGGCGATTAGCTCAATCTGGGAATGCGATCGCAATCGCTCGATCGCACCGGCTAAGATCGAGCGAGAATCACCTAAATTACTACCTAACCCGATCGCGCACCAACTCATAATTAATCGGGATTTAGAGGATTATAAGATTTTCAGGATTTAGTTGTCTGTGTTATCGCAGTCCTATTACTTCCGAGTCTGAACTTTCAACTTTCAACTTTCAACTTGTTTATGCCTTGCGCGAAACCGATGACGATCGTGATATTGGAAAAAGTTAGAAATGCTTCGGCACTGCCGTGAATCCAATCTACGTTTGCGAGGGATTGATGTAGGACAAATTGGGCATATGCACCTGCTGGAATTGTCACCGCCACAAATAATAGCGTTAGATAAAACCCAATTAATGCCACTTTTGGAGTATTATTTTTCTTGGTCATAAACCAAAGAAATCCCAAGTAAGGAAACAAAGACAGCGCGAATAAAGATTCCTTGGCAAATACTAATTCAAAAATTTCAGACATATTAATTATCAACTACCAACTCTTGACTAATCTGCCAAGCCGCCCAAAACATCGTCGTATTACCAATCACTGTCGTGGCTGCTTGGAGTGTCACTAGCCATTCGAGCGCGAGCGTATTGTCAAAAAAGTGCCAAGTGCAAGCGCACATCGCGCTCACCAACGCGGGTAGCATTCCATAGGAGAGTTTGCGCCAAGCCAGATTGCCACTAGTTTCTGCGTACACCCAGATCAGCCAAATCGCCGTCACCCACTCGATGACGCTAGAAACGTGAATAATCCAAGTTGGAATTGAAAGTACGTGCATTGGGAAGGGGGGAGCAGGGAGCGTGGGGGCGTAGGGGCGTGGGAGCGTGGGAGCGTGGGGGCGTGGGAGCGTGGGAGTGATTTATCAATATCTAACCTACTCGATCTTCAATAACGTGAGTCGAGCTAATCCATTCGCCTTTCTCATTGTAGCTACGAATCAGACGTTGGCGTTTATTTTCCGACAAGAGCCAGCCCGCCTCGACAAAAAACGGCTCTCGATGACTGACTTGCAATGGGGTATTGCTGGACATTCCATCGGGTAGTAATAACACTCGCCGAGGATTAGTCCCCTCCTCAAAATGCAATCGATTCCCCTCAATCCGCGCAGTGGAAGCAATTGTGCGACTACCAAAAGTCAACTGTTGCCGCAAACAGCCGCCAACTTGCCTAATCTCCAAGCTCACCGCAGTAGTCTCAGGAGCTTTCCAGTCAGGGTAAACGGTGTGTGCCGTTCCCGTCCACTTCCCCACCAACTGCGCTACTGTCAGATCTGGGCGCAATGTTGCTGCCGTACCACCACGAATTTCGCGAATTAGCGTCAGGCTATCAAAGCTGCCCTGCTTGCCAAATAATTGTACCAACCTTGATCGTCGATCGCCAGATACAAATCCATATTCTGCCCCAAATTGAGCGAATGGAGCTACTTGTAACGAACCCTTGGAAAAAGCCCCTGTCTCAAAAAATACGGCTTGCTTTCCGAGCGATCGATATTCTTGGATCGTATCGACAATCGGCTGTTCGCTAGTATTAGTGGCAAAACGGCGCACTCTAAACCGCACAAGTAGATCGTCTTCTAGTCCTTCAAGTGTGAGGATTGAGGGTGTAGAAGTGAGCAATTCACCGTCTGTGGAAATTTGAGTAAATGAACCAACCCATTCGCCCAGGTTCTTCAGAAAATTTTCCCAGTTACTTTCCATGTATATTTCGATCTATTTTTGGTAAGTGAACCTAAGCACCGCCAATACTCCTAATCTAGGGTAGCAGATTCAGCAAGGTATCGACTTTGAGCTAAGATCTAGCTTTAGATAGTTCGATCCAAAGAGAATCATGTCATCAATGCAGCCCAAGATCTCTAAATTACAAATTACTAGCCGATTAGCCCTGATGTTGGCAACAACATTGCTGTTAATTAAACCCTTAGAATTAATGGCTCAAGCACAACCAGCTCCAGAAGTGATGGTCGATCGGATGTTTGTGTATGAATCTTCAGGTGGTCGATATCAAGGGGTAATTAGTAGTCTGAAAAAATGGCTCGGATCTTATCAACGGATTCGTAAGGATGATGATAACTACCTCCTGGTTTTTGATGGTGGTTCGCTACCAGTTGACATTCAGATTTCAGAGAGTGGATCGGTTTCAGGGCTGGATTTCGGCTGTCCGATTTCTAGAACGCTGTCGATCGGTGATGCCCCTGGTGAACTCCGCCAAGTGTTAGCACAATGTTCGAGATTTAAGTCTAAGGTGAGCGAGGAACAACCCCTAAGACCTTCAAGAAGAACACCGTGATGACTTTAAAGATTCTTTTAACCTAAATATTTGACTTAGCTCCCCACGTTTGATGTCACAATTACCAACCACTCTCGAAGACTCGATCGTTTTAGCTCAAGCTGCGACTATTGCGGCTATTGCTGCTGGACACAGGAGGATTACTGTGGAGATTTTAATTCCCGAACTCAAGTCGATGAATTTGGCTCGGCAATTTATTGAGGCATTTAGTGAGGGAGGGAATACGCTCAAGGTGTTATTTAGCGATACTGGTGCCGCAGCTTTAGCCAAGCGAAATTGGGATGATATTAATTTCAAAATTGATGATTTAGGCAGTAGCCGATCGCCGATCATTGATAAAATTCAGGATGAAGATCGGTTATTTATTGCGATCGAACCTTCCGCAATCGAAGTCGAACAGGTAGAAAAATTGTGTAATGCCGCTGGAGATCGTCCAGTTATCCTATTTCTACCCAAGTTGGAGGATGCCGCAATTGTTGGCATCGGTTATGCCGCCAGACAGCTCCGAGATCGGTTTATGACGACACTCACCTGCGCCTACTATATCAAGCCGCTAGAAACATCAGCGATCTACCGCTGTTATCCCGCTCAGTGGCAGGTATGGCTGGAACAGAATGATGACTACACTTTATTAGCTGAATGCGCCCAGAAGCCTGTTGGCGATGAACTAGACGAGATCTTGATGCCTTCAACTCCTGGTAATTCTGGTACTCCAAAACCCCTTGGTGTATTTGCGAGTTTAGGCAGATTCTTGCGGACTTTGAGCCGATAAATCAATTTTTATCAGCTTAAATCCCAGAGGGCGGGCATGAAGCACCGCCCCTACAGGTTAACGGTGCGATCGATTATCAACTAACTCTCCGCCAGCGTTTTTTCCATTGCGAGGTAGTTTCCAATCCACAATCATCTTGTTCCAATTCACGTCGGCTCACAATTTTTGCGATCGAATCAGTTGAGGTGGGATCGCGATAGGGAATAGCGGCACGAGTCTGGAGATGTTCTAATTCTTGCTGTGACAATGGGGACAATTGTGCAGAATCGAAACTAGCGATCGTTCCTGGTGCTTTGCGCCCGACTGGAATAATCTGAGCGATCGATAGTCCAGCCTGGATCATCGCTGCTCTACCTGCTGCTGCACATGAGTATGTGGAAATAATGCCATCGTCAGCGCAACATTTAGCCACTCGATCGATAAATTCTACTGTCCATAATTGGGGGCAAGATAGTGGTGAAAATGGATCGAGGAAAATTGCGTCGGCAATAAATTCCCGATCGATTACCTGTTGAATTGTCTGCCTTGCATCACCGCAGATTAGTTCTGCCTTGAGTTTAGAGGTACGAATTAATTCTTGCTGTGCTAGTTGCGCTAATAGTTGAGGAATCGGATCTTCCCACTCACTAAATAGCTGATGCTCGATGGCTGAAATTGCGACAGATCGATCGAGTTCGAGGGCGATAATTTCGACAGTACAATCAGGATTCGATCGCCAAATTATTGATAATGCTGCTGCACTATTGTATCCCAACCCATAGCAAATATCTAATATTCGCAGATGACCGCGACTAGCTTTCTCGGCTAATAAGGTTGGGATGGCATACTTAAACAGTGCCTCTTCTTTTGCTCCATATTTACTATGAAATGTCTGCCCGAATTCTTCCGAGAAAAAGGTATAGGAACCATCATCTGTGATACAAGGATCGAATTGCTGGGACATAACTACCCTCAAAAATTATTTCACGCCGACAGCACAGGGACAAGTTACTGATTCTCGATCGAGCTTATCTGTCAATGTTACCTCATCCCGATAATGGCGGGGAGTTGCGAGCAACAGTCGCCATGCTTCTGCACCTGGAATTAGGTTATAAGATTCGGGATAGTGGGTTTGCAATAATGCTTGAACATGGGGGTAGTAATCGGAGTTGATACTCGGAAATAAGTGATGTTCGGTATGATAGGAAAAATTGAAGTGCAGTAGATCGAAAATCTTGGGCAGTTTTAATGAAACACTATTTACTAATGGATCGTTAATATCAGTCATTTGACAGAGGAAATGATTGGTGTAGATATAAAACATCACACCTGCATATCCTACTCCCAAAGGCATAATGTATCCCAGTAAAATTGCCAACGGATTAAACTTGAGATAAGCTAAAATTCCCAGATGTACCAAACAGATTGCGACTACTTCGATCGCAATAATTTGGCGTTTACGTGGGCTAACTACAACTGGAGCTGGAACATAGGTAACTTTATCATTATTGAACAGCAAAATTGAAGTGATATGTCGAAAAGTATGCACCACCCATGAGCTAGTCATCCCGATCGTTAGAAACAACCAATTCACCTGAGCGGATGGTACAAATAGATTTTGGATCCACTTGCCCCATGTCTCATTTTGCCCTACTAAGTACATGCGATCGGGATCGCTAATTGCATTCGTTTCGGTATGATGGCGGTGATTGTGAACTGCTTTCCAGAGTGTCGGCGGCATCCACAATAATGATAGAGCGAAGAAACTCAATAAATATCTCCACTGAGGTTGTTTAATGGTGCTCCCATGCATCGAATCATGGGAAGCAAATAGACAAATTACGATACTATTTCCCATGATTAGACTCAATGGTAAATACAACCACAACCACTCGATCGACCACTGACTTAACGATCTGGCGATCGACCAACCTAGTCCCAAAATCAGGAGATTGATTGCCAAAATCACTAATTTATTTGAGTTGGGTTTGAAAGCATCTGCTGGTAATAATGGGCGCAGCACCTTGACGTATTCTGCTTGATCGATCATTGATATAAGTAGATATTTACAGGTATTTTCAGACTGGTTCATTCAATTGCTACTGTAGATTGTGATCACAGCACTGCTATATTGTAGATGGTTTTGCTTTGAATAGATTTTAATGTAGTTAGCAAATTCTTATACCAAAGATCCCCCACAGCTAGAGCCAGATCCAGCCGTGCAGCCATAGCAGTAAGATCGGGTCTGAATTTCACCAATTAGATCTATGCTACCTGCGGCTAACAGTCGATCGATTGTTACTACTGCACCTGTGGTTGTAATAGCTGGTACATCTGCCATCTGATTGAAATCACAGTCGTAGACATTGCCGAGATAATCGATCGACAGTTGATTCCGACACATCAATTGCGCTACAGTGCCAGGATTATAATTAGACTCCAAGAACTCTAGATAAGGCTGATGAAGCTGGTGATGTTCTAGCTGAAATTTAGTCCGACCGATCGGTAAATTGGTAATCGTAAAGAGATGATTAAAACAAACATCAAAATGTTCTTTAAAGAACATTTTATAGTCTTGCTCGAGCGCGATCTGATCGGGAGTTAACCTAAAATTTGTCGAAGTGGGGATGGGTGGGTTGTAGACTAAATCGATCTGAAGATCGGGATTGTGACCATATCCGAGTCGGTTCAGCCATTGTAACGCCTTAATCGAAGCATCAAAAACACCCTCGCCGCGCATCCGATCGACATTATCAGCCAGATAGCAAGGTAGAGAAGCGACAATTCGGACTTGATTTTGGGCACAATAAGCGGGGATGTCTTCGTAGCCAGGGACAAAATAGATGGTCAAATTTGACCGAACGATTACTTGTTTACCTGTAGCAACAGCGGCTGCAAGGATTGGTTTAAAGCCATTCAGCAGTTCTGGCGCACCGCCTGTGAGATCGACAGTTTCGATCTGGGGAAACGTGTGAATCAATTCGATTACTCGACAGGCAACAGCGTCAGACATCTCCTCTGTCCGATGGGGACTCGCATCGACGTGGCAATGAGTACAAGCCAGATTGCAACGCTTGCCCAGATTTACCTGGAGAATCGAAATTGGTTGTTTGGTGAGGGGAGCATCAAGCTGCTGGTTAAATGGGGTAACTAATTCAGCGGCTGCGGGTGGTTGAGGCATGTAACAGCACAATTGATGTATGGCAACCTTTTAAGTGTAATTTGTTTGAAGATGGATGCGATCGACAATTGCTCATCCAAAATAAATCCAAACCCAAGTCAGCCTTGACTTGTAGATATGGAGTAGCCCTCCAACCCCAAATCAACTTTCTTCACAATTTGACTTATGACTGGCAAAATCTCCGCACCTCCAACAGCTCTGTCAACTACCAACTTTGACGAGATCGATCGAGCCATTACCAGCCTGCATAGCCATCGAGATCGGTGGGTAAAGACGAGCATTTCCCAACGATTAGATTATCTTCAAGACTGTCTCGATCGCACCTTAGACATCGCTACAGCTTGGGCCACTGCTAGCTGTCAGGCAAAAGGCATTGACCATAGATCGGTACTAGCTGGCGAGGAATGGATTACTGGGCCGATTGCGACAGTGCGGAATATTCGATTACTAATGACTACCCTCCAGGCGAATGGACAACTCGCCCCACCCAAAATTTATCAACGCCCAGACGGACAATTTGTTGCCGAAATATTGCCAGCAAATGCGATCGATCGCATGTTGTACTTGGGGTACCGAGGCGAGGTGTGGCTAGAACCTGGAACACTCCCCACCCAAGGCAAGATTTATCGAGAACCAACGACTGCTAAAGTCGCCCTAATTCTCGGTGCTGGAAACGTCTCGTCGATCGTGGCGACCGATGTTTTATCCAAACTATTTAGTGAAAATCAACTTGTCATCATCAAGATGAATCCGGTAAATGCCTACATTGGCGAGTATCTAGCCCAAGCATTCGCGCCATTAATCCAAGCTGGATTTTTACACATTGTTTATGGTGGCGTGGATGTGGGCGAATATCTGTGTCAACATCCCCAAATAGAAACGATTCATATTACTGGCTCCCATCGCACCCATGATGCGATCGTCTGGGGCACTACCAGTGAACAACAGCAGCGCAAAGCCGCCAACCATCCACGAGTCAGCAAGCCAATTACTTCTGAACTCGGCTGTGTTACCCCAATTATCGTCGTACCAGGTAAGTGGTCAAAATCAGATCTCACTTTTCAAGCCCGTCAAGTTGCCAGCACGATCTCCAATAACGCCAGCTTTAACTGCGTTTCAGGACAGGTTCTAGTCACAGCATCTGGTTGGGCGCAAGAAGCTGAATTTTTAGCAGCCGTGCGGCGCGAACTAGCGGCAATTCCACCTCGCCCCGCCTACTATCCAGGTGCCCAAGATCGCTACCAGGCATTTCTCGATCGCTACCCTCAATCAGAGGCTTTGGGGACAAGGACTCCAGAAATCGTCCCCTGGACAATAATTCCCGATGTACCCACAGTAGCGGGCGAATATGCCCTCACGGAGGAAGCTTTTTGCGGCATCTTAGCTCAAGTCTCGATCGAGTCAGATTCTACGCCTGATTTCCTCACCACAGCAGTAGATTTTGTGAACGATCGAGTTTGGGGCACCCTCTCCTGTAGCGTTTTAATCGATCCTCAAACCCAAAAGCAGTATCACCAAGAATTTGACAGTGCGATCGCTAATCTTCAGTATGGCGCGATCGGGGTAAATATCTGGTCGGGCATGATCTTTTATTTCGGCTCCACTACCTGGGGTGCCTATCCTGGCAATACCTCTACGGACATCGGTTCGGGGACTGGCTTCGTCCACAATAGCTATCTCTTCGATCGTCCCCAAAAATCCGTCGTCTATGCTCCCTTTCGGATCTTCCCCACCCCCGCTTGGTTCGCCAATCACAAAAATCTCCTGGGGCTGGCAAAACAGCTACTCAAACTCGAAGCCAATCCCACCTGGAAAAATCTCCCACTCGTGATATTGGCTGCACTTCGCGGATAGTGCGATCGAGCATCATTACGCGATCGATTACCTTGCGACGCGGCGATGCCAAACAGACAATAACTAGCGATCGAATCACATCAATATTAGAGTTTCTCACACACTGGAGTAGTAAATTTACGTTCATTATTCTATTCGCGTAGAGATTGCCAACCCCATCATATTAATTACTATTATTCGCATCTAATATCTCTCCGATCTTTATATTGATGCTATTGTATGGTAGAGTATCGATAAATATGTACCTGTATTCATGCGTCGAGATACAATTTTTTATCAACTATTTCAACAATCGCCAACATTACTATTTGAACTATTACCTCAACCACCCGATCGAGCTAATGATTATGTATTTGAAGCGATTGAAGTCAAGGAAACAACGTTTCGACTCGATGGAGTATTCTTGCCACCTACCACGAGTGGAATAATTTATTTTTGTGAAGTCCAGTTTCAACTTGACGAGCTATTATATGAACGGATAAATAGTGAGATTGGAATTTATACTTATCGCAATCGAGAGCGATTTTCAGATTGGCAAGCGGTGGTAATTTATCCATCTAGAAGTGTCGAGCAATCTAATACTAATACGGTAAGGGAGTTGTTGGCTAGCGGCAGAATCCAACGAGTATATCTCGATGAGTTGGGTGAGGTTCAAACGTTGCCCATTGGTGTTGGTTTAATGGTGCTGACGACGTTGGAGGGGGATGTCGCAAAAACTGAGGCTCGAAGGGCGATCGACCGTTCTGCTGGCGATCGAGCTATAATCGATTTAATCTCAACGATTATTGTGTATAAATTCGGTAATTTAAGCAGAAAAGAGGTAGATGCGATGCTGGGGATTGAGTTAGAGCAGACTAGGGTTTATCAGGAAGCTAAGGCTGAGGGTGAGTCGATCGGTGAAGCCAGAGGTGAAGCCAGAGGTGAAGCTAGAATGGTGACGCGCCTGCTGAGTCGTAAATTTGGGAACACATCCGATCGATTTACCGAGCGCATTCAACAGTTAAATGTATCTCAGTTGGAAGAATTGGGAGAAGCTCTATTAGATTTTAGTTCGATTGCCGATCTTGAATCTTGGTTGAGTCAGAATTAAAAACCGATAAACATGATCGCATCTCCCAAGTTTCTATCGATCTCAAACACTCTACCGATCGAGCAATTAGAATCTACCTAATCGATCGACTCCAATAATTATGCTCGAATTGAGATCGATCGCGATTTTCTGCACGGTCGATCTTTGCTGCGTCAGGATTAACGATCTCTCGAATGTCTTAATTTGATGATCGATCGAATGGATGGTGAGTGTTGGGTTTCCTTCGTCAACCCAACCTACAGAGGAGAATCCTACTATTTCTCATCTTAAACCAATATGATGTGGAAATCCAAGTACGGCATTTGCAAAATAAGAGTCTAGCACTTGAGGCGCATTTTTAATCAATTGGTAATTCGGTAAATCAAAGTTCTTAATGTGATAAATTTTTTTATCCTTGGCAGAAAAATTAAAGAATACTATATCTCCTAAAGAGCCTTCAAATAAAATTCTTAGTTCTGCATTTACAAATTCTTTGTATAAAGCTTTTATATCTCTCTTGGAAATTTTGTACTCAGTTCTCTGCCCAATAAAGTATTCGTCCAGTTCAAACCAGCTACCAGTATCCAAAGGTAAATCAAAGCCGACGATGGCACGTTCATCTGTTATGTTCATGCCCTCAGTGTTTATATAAAAACAATGAAGTTCTGGCGGAATACAGGATAAGTATTCTTTCTCTATTGTTGTTTTCAGTGTCTCCGATTCAAGCGGAATCTCTGCCGTGATTAATTTATTTATGCATTGAAATCCCCAGCGATAATGTTGTATTTCTTTTCTTGGATTGTTAAGTGTTATGTAAATACATCTGTTCTCCATCAAATATACATGGTTAACATTTTCAATCAAAACTCTATATAAAGTTGGCCTGGATTGTTTGAATTGCTCGAAGAAACCTTCGGTACCTCTACCGAGTGAATTAATTAATTCTCTAGGAATCTCTCGAATTATCTCTTCTGTAAACTCAGAAGAATTTCTGTATACAAAATCTGCTTCCTCAAATACCAAGTTGTCAATATACATGTTACAAGTTCCTATATTGATTGATTTAGCTTCACAAAATTATCGATTGTCTACTCCAGTAGTGTAGCCACCCCCGATTCGATTCCCATTCAAGTCATAAGTATAAGCCTCACCAGCACCACCTGTAACCGTCTGTACCTGGTCGGTATTGTCATAAACTATCTCTTTAATCTGATCACCTTTTAGAGGGTAGGTTGGGTTGAAGAATGAAACCCAACATTCATAATGTGTTTGAGTGTTTGTTGGGTTTTCTCCTTACAGAGAGGCTCCGTCAACGCTATCGCTCTACCCAACCTATGAATTTTGGTCGTTCCAGAAGTTTTGAGAGTCGATCTGGTTGCTGGAACTGGTAGTCGATCGATTATTTTGGATAGCTAGCCTTGATGTAGTCCCGATCGTTGGAGTCGATTGATCGCCCGCGTAACAAGGGTTAGATCGACCACAGGCTTAGTGACAAAATCATCAGCACCAGCGGCAAAGGCTCGATCGATCGAGGGTGCCGTCGTGTCAGCAGTCAGAAATAAAACTGGTAAATCTGCCCACTGCGGATCGGTGCGGACTGCCAGACACAGCTCGATCCCATCGTGGGTAGGCATATCCAAATCCAGAATCAATAAATCGGGCGTAGCAGCTTCTAGCGTCTCCCAAAATCGGCTGGGTTCAGCTAGTGTCGTCACCGTCATGCCTTGCCGAGCCAATAACTCACTTACTCCTGCAAGAAGTAAAGGATCGTCATCAACAATCATCACTCGCGCTTGACGAACGTGGGATTGAGCCAGCACTCGATCGACAGCCCCGAAAATTTGGTTTGGAGTCAGTGGTTTTGCCAAAAATGCCCTGGCACCCCTACGGGCAATTTCGATCCGTTGTTGCAGGCTTCTGGTAGCTGTGGCCGCGATCTTTTCGGCTGGCTGGCTCAAAACTAAAACGGGAATGTGGGGATAGTCTCGATCGAGGTGAGATAATGCCGTCAATCTATCATCTATCTGCGGAAAACAATCTAAATCGAAGACAATTGCCTGCGGTTGCTGTGCCAACTGAGCAGGAATTAGCTCGTTGGCACTGACAATTTCAAAACCAGAATTAGCAGACTGCAACGACGCGCCCAGGCTAGGATCGTGGGTAATAATTAACAGCCACTTCGTTGGCGCAGCCTCCGCTTTGCGGACTTGATTTTGGGAGAGCATGGAGATTGGGATTTGAGCCGTTGGCACTTTACTAGCTATTTCTTGCCGCAATCGATCGACACCTACTTGCAATTGAAGCAGATGCTCGGGTGTTAGATCGGTAGTTTCGGCTAGTAATAATTCAAGCTGTTTGGCGACTTTGGAACCGAGTGGCAACCCAAATGTACCGAGTGAACCAGCAAGATTATGGGCGCAGTGACGAGCCTGGTGGCGAATGTCTGTAGTTAAAGATCGATCCTCAGTGGCTGTAATTACTCGATCGATACTAGCAACTCGATCGAGCATTTGGGGATAGTGTCGATCCCAAATGGCTTTAAGAAATTGCAGTGGATCTGCGATCGATCCCGTTTTGTTAATAGTTGGGGCAACATCTTTGACTGGAGGCGAAAAATCTAGCCGAGGATCGATCGGAATTGGGGAACACACAGTGTCTTGAAAAGGTGCTTTACTTGTTTGATTGGGTTCCCCGCCCAATTGGGAAACCCCAAGACCGCACTTTTCGCCGTCTTGAAAAGGTGCTTTACTTGTTTGGTTGGGTCCCCCGCCCAATTGGGAAACCCCAAGACCGCACTTTTCGCCGTCTTGAAAAGGTGCTTTACTTGGGGAAACCCCAAGACCGCACTTTTCGCTAAAATTATCCAAAGATTTGAGTCGATAACCGATTCCATAGACAGTTTCGACAAAATCCGTCGGCGCACCTGCGGCTTTGAGCTTATGCCGGAGTCCCTTGATATGCGTTCGCACCGCCTCTTCACTCGGCGCGTCCTCATACGTCCACAAGTGTTCTAAAATCGCCCCACAACTAAATAACCGCCGACTGTAGCGCAAAAATAGTTCCAGCAGCGCATACTCCTTCGGGGTCAAACTGAGCAATTGCTGCTGATAATTAACCTCATAGCTACGTGGATCCAGCGTCAGATCCTCCCACTCCAAAATCGGGGAAACGCGATCGTTACCCCTTCGCAATAGTGCTCGGATTCGCGCCGATAACTCCTCTGAATCGAACGGCTTGACCACATAATCATCCGCACCAGCATCCAACCCAGTAGCCCTGTCGTGATTGCTATCTAGACTCGTCAGCAACAAAATCGGCATCATATACCCTTGGGATCTCACATGCCGACAAAGACTCACCCCATCCAGCTTTGGCAGCATCGAATCCAACAACAGCAAATCGTAATCAAACGCTTCAATAAAATCTAACCCTGTCTGACCATCATGGGCGATTTCGACAGTATACTTCCGATCGGAGAGAGTAGTTTTGAGCGCGTCAGCCACCAATAAGTCATCTTCAACCACTAAAATCTTCATGATTGTCCCAAGCTTAACTATCTAGAGTTTCCAACCCAACGTTGTAGCGATTTGTTGGGCCAATTCTAATGGACTAAATGGCTTGGCGATCGTCGATCTGATCCCTAACTCAGTATAATTCTGTCGATCGGTTGATTGCACTTTTGCAGTTAGTAGAATCACCGGAATCGAACTAGTCGCCGGATTAGCTTGCAGCTTGCTAAATGTTGCCAACCCGTCCATATCTGGCATCATCACATCCAACAAAATCGCATCTGGCTGCTCCCGTTCGGCGGTAGCTATTCCTTCCAACCCCGATCCCGCGATTGTCACTTCCCATCCAGCCACAGTTTCTAGGCAAATTTGAGCGACTTCTCGAATCGATGGTTCATTATCAACTATTAAGATCCGCTTGCTACTCACGATGTTTTAGTTATTAGTGGTTTAGTGGTTTAGTTATTAGTTGTTTAGCTAATTCAGTACATATATCACATATCCAATATCTTAATACCCACATCTTGCACCAATACACAAAGACTAGTAAAAGCAGAGACCTTCGGGTACCCATGAAGCGGCGTTTTTATTCGGGGGGAACCCCTACACAATTAACCTGTAGGGGTGCCCTTCATGGGTACCCTGGATCTACAATTATCACTAGTATGTTCAAACTGGTGCAAGATGTGAGAATACTTTAGTGGGCACCGCCCACCTCATCGCTAGACAACTAAACCACTAAACCACTAACAACTAAATTTCTATCTTCGTGGCACTAAGCTTTGATAATCCAGATTAAGTGCAGAAATCGATTGAGGTGAATTGCCCAATGCACCTAAACTCTGAGCCATCTCCTTGTACAGGGCAGGATCGCCAGCTTTGGGCTTTTGAGCAACGGGTTTAGAACTCCGTGGCGTAACCGACCAAACCACTTTGGGAAAGCCCAATTTACCGCGATAATACTCATTGTAGCGAGGAGATTGAATATTGAACGGCAATTCACTCGCACCAGAAGGTAATACTCGCCGACGTTGGAACGGGACGATACTGTCGCCGAAATTTTCCAAATACTCTTCACTATTGAGCAGATCGTTGATGAATCCCGCCCGACCTTTGGTGGCAATCACGATCGACCAAGCGATTTTCTCGGCATCGTTGTACACGTCACGTCCTAGCACCTTCTGGACACAATGTGTCACAAATTGATAGTTACTATTGAGATTATAGAAACTATTGGTAAAAGTATTGGATAAACACAATCCCCGAATAAAGTCGCGAACAGTGATTTGACCACTCCGCAATTGGGATTCCAAGAATTTTTCTCGATCGGATGCAAAAGCATGAAAAAATATCTGCCGATAAGCAGCCTCAATCAGGTCACTAATCTGACCGGAGGAAAGTAAGTTATCTGTCGAAAATATTCGGGCTTGCTCATCACCAGGGACTTCGTAGCCTTTAACCCGCGAGTTTTGGCTCGAAGGGGAATATTCTAATAAAGGAATAGGCATAATTTTATAACTGCTCTTTCTTACGAAACTTTACAATTTTTCTCATCATAATCCCCATTTGCGCTCGGCTTCTCGCTCCCCCCTGAAAAAATTACATTCCTTAATTTTCGATCGGGCATTGTGCCAACAATAAATCAGCTCCCAGTTGACAATCGGGAATGATATACTTTAGATATCCTACGATCGCCGATCTGCTATGAAATCTCAAATTGGTCGCTGGGGCAATTCTTTGGCTGTCAGAATTCCCAAATACATCGCAGATGAATTAGCTCTAGATGTCAATGACGAAGTTAACTGTCGGCTGGAAAAAGGTCAACTGATCGTTGAGCCAATTCAGAAAATGCCTAAATACACCCTCTCAGAACTGCTCAGTCAAGAACTAGAGCCGGAGCCAGAGATCGATTGGGGCAAGCCTAGTGGAGCAGAAGAATGGTAGATTACATTCCAGCTCGCGGCGACTTTATTTGGCTGAATTTCGACCCACAATCTGGGCACGAACAGATGGGTAAACGTCCCGCGCTTGTTGTTAGTCACACTGAATTCAATCTGCAACGGGGTTTTATCCTGGTTTGTCCAGTTAGCAATACCAAGCGAAAAAACCCGTTCTATGTCAAGATCCCTGATGGCGAAGCGGTAACTGGCGTAATAATGGCAGACCAATTGCGATCGCTAGATTATCAATCCAGAGGCGCAGAGCCGATTGCGACTTGCCCCAAAGAGCTATTGATGGAAGTTCTCGGTCGAATTTATCCGATCGTGTTTTAACTCGATCGACCCATAAATCGCTATGCTAAAGCAGACTAAAGAATAGGAGAACACAAAATGAGCTTTGAATACCCCGAAAATTTCCGTTATACAGACTCACATGAGTATGTCGAAGTGACCGCAGGCATTGCCAAAATCGGCGTGAGTGCCTTTGCCGTCGATCAGTTAGGGGATATAGTATTTGTCGAATTACCAGAGGTTGGCGACACTATTACTAAGGGTAGTGCCTTTGGATCGATCGAGTCTGTCAAGGCTGTTGAAGATCTCAAAGCACCAGTTAGTGGCAAGGTAACTAAGCGCAATGATAGCGCGATCGATGCGCCTGAAATTATCAGTACAGACCCTTATACTGGCGGCTGGCTGCTCGAAGTTCAAGTAGACGACATCAGCGCACTTGAAGGTACATTTTCGGCGGCTGAATATCGCACAAAAGTCGAAGGTGCCTAGATGATTGTAACTAGGTATGGGGATAGTCGATCGGCTAAATCCCGTATACCCAAACTCAGTTAAATCTATTACAGTAAAATACGCCTGCCATAACTACCTCGATCTCTAAATAATGACGCAATCTATATCTCGGTCGATCGATACAGCCAATATTTCTGGTGCTGCCGCCACGCCTTGGGCAACTGGTGAGTTTATTCAACGGCATATTGGGCCACAGCCAGCCGACATCGATCGCATGTTGAGGGTATTGGGTGTAGCTAGTTTAGCCGAGTTGATCGATCGAACGGTGCCAGCAGCGATTCAATTCAAGCAGCCGCTGGCAATTGAAACAGTTCAGAGTGAATATAGTGTTCTAAATAAGCTCAAACAAATTGCGTCACAGAATCAAATTTTTCGCTCCTACATTGGCATGGGCTATGCCAATTGCATTACACCTACAGTTATTCAAAGAAATATTCTCGAAAATCCTGGTTGGTATACTCAATATACACCCTACCAACCCGAAATTTCTCAAGGTAGACTCGAAGCTTTACTCAATTATCAGACCGTAATTATGGATCTGACGGGGATGGCGATCGCCAATGCCTCCCTCCTCGATGAAGGTACAGCAGCAGCGGAAGCGATGTCCATGAGCTATGGGATTCAGAAGACCAAATTTAATACATTCTGGATCTCCGAAGCTTGTCATCCCCAAACGATCGACGTAATTAAAACCCGTGCCATTCCCTTAGGGATTGAAGTAGTTATTGGCGACCACAAAAACATCGATTTCAGTCAAGAAATCTTTGGGATGTTGTTGCAATATCCAGCTACCGATGGGGCTATTTATGATTATGCAGAAGTAGTCGATCGGGCACACAAAGCAGGTGCAATTGTCACCGTCGCCGCCGATTTACTCAGCCTCACCTTACTCAAACCACCTGGAGAATTCGGCGCAGATATCGTCGTTGGCAATACCCAGCGGTTTGGCATCCCCCTCGGTTATGGTGGCCCCCATGCCGCTTATTTCGCGACCAAAGACGCTTACAAACGCCAAATCCCTGGCCGATTAGTCGGCGTGTCCAAAGACAAACGCGGTAAAGCTGCTCTCCGGTTATCACTCCAAACCCGCGAACAACATATCCGCCGCGACAAAGCGACGAGTAATATTTGTACCGCCCAAGTTCTCCTAGCGATTATGGCAGGAATGTATGCGGTGTATCATGGTGCCGAGGGCTTGAAATCGATCGCCTCCCGCATTCATAATCTCACCACCACCCTTGCCACTGGCTTAACGAAACTAGGTTACACATTAGGCAATGCACCTTACTTTGATACCCTCCAGATCGATGTAACTGGCAAATCTACTGCTATCTTAGAGCGGGCAAAATCTCAACAAATCAACCTAAGATCGATCGATTCCAATAACATCGGCATCTCCCTGGACGAAACAACCACACCCGCAGATGTGATGGACTTATGGCGAATTTTTGCCGGAGACAAAGCACCCGATTTTACCTTCTCCGAAATCGAAGCCAGTAGCTCCACATCCAGCATCCAAACCTCGACATTAGCCCGTACCTCCGAGTACCTCACCCACCCAGTTTTTAAAAATTATCACTCTGAAACCGAGCTACTGCGGTATATCACCCGCTTGCAATCCAAGGATCTCTCCCTCACCCACGGTATGATTCCCCTCGGTTCCTGCACGATGAAACTAAATTCCACCTCCGAGATGGTACCTGTTACCTGGGCAGAATTCGGGCAAATTCACCCCTTCGCTCCTGTCGAACAGGCTCAAGGGTATCAAGTGCTATTTGACGACCTCGAACGCTGGTTAGCCGAAATTACTGGCTTTGACGCGATCTCCCTCCAGCCCAATGCGGGTTCTCAAGGCGAATACGCCGGACTATTAGTAATCCGCGAATATCACCACCAACGCGGCGATATCGATCGCAATATCTGTCTGATCCCCCAATCTGCCCACGGCACTAACCCCGCCAGCGCAGTCATGGCAGGAATGCAGGTAGTGCCGATCGCGTGTGATGATGATGGCAACATCGACGTTGAAGACTTACGTGCCAAAGCCACCAAACATGCCAACAAATTAGCCGCCTTGATGGTGACGTATCCCTCCACCCACGGCGTATTTGAAGCAGCAATCGTCGAGATCTGCTCGATCGTTCACACCCACGGTGGACAAGTCTACATGGACGGTGCCAACCTCAACGCCCAAGTCGGTTTGTGTCGTCCTGGCGACTTTGGCACAGATGTCTGTCACCTCAACCTCCACAAGACCTTCTGTATCCCCCACGGTGGCGGCGGCCCAGGCATGGGTCCGATCGGCGTAATGGCACATCTCGCCCCCTATCTCCCCACTCACAAAGTCATCCCAATGGGCGGTAAACAGGGCATCGGCGCAGTCTCCGCCGCCCCTTGGAGTAGCGCGAGCATTCTACCGATTTCTTGGGTCTACATCGCCCTCATGGGCGGAGCGGGTCTAAAATTAGCGACCGAAGTTGCCATCCTCAATGCCAACTACATCGCCAAGCGACTCGAAAATCACTACGCCGTTCTTTACAAAGGGACCAACGGCTTCGTCGCTCACGAGTGCATCCTCGACCTGCGCGAGTTCAAAAAGACCGCCGAAATCGAAGTCGATGACATCGCCAAACGTCTAATCGACTATGGTTTCCATCCCCCAACCGTCTCCTGGCCAGTCGCCGGAACCGTAATGGTAGAACCCACCGAAAGCGAATCATTAGTTGAACTCGACAGGTTCTGCGATGCAATGATCGCCATCCGCGAAGAAATCCGCGAAATCGAAATCGGCAATGTGGATAAACAAAACAACGCCCTGAAAAATGCGCCACACACGATCGTCGATCTAGTCGATCCTAATTGGGATCGTCCCTACAGTCGTGAGCAAGCGGTGTTTCCTGTTGCTGGGTTGCAAGACTACAAATTTTGGCCAGCGGTAGGGCGGATCGATCAGGCTTATGGGGACAGGAATTTGGTCTGTTCTTGTCTGCCGATGGATGCCTATAGCCAAGAGTAGTCGCATGTAAATCCCCTCCGAGGAGGGGTGCCCGACAGGGCAGGGTGGGTGAATCTCCGCTACCCACAAATCATCTCCCAACTATCGCACCATTAGCGGGTTAGCATGGGCAAACTAGATTTGGAGTTGCTAGATAGTCGCACAGATCTACCCACCCCGCCCTACGGGCACCCCTCCTCGGAGGGGATTTGCACGCAGAGATTTATTAGTCCATCATTAGAGTATGAGATTTGATTGGGATGAAAATAAAGCGGTAAGCAACCTATCGAAACATGGAGTGTCATTTGAAGAAGCAAGAACAGTTTTTGACGATCCACTCTATGTTGATTTCTACGATCCAGCACATTCTGATGAGGAAGATCGTTATCTGATTGTCGGAGAGTCGATTCAAAGACGTTTGTTAATTGCTTCCTACACAGAAAGAGGAAACTTAATTCGCTTAATTAGTGCCAGAGAAGTAACCCGTACTGAGAGGAAAGTTTATGAAGAAGGATGATTTAGAATTAAAAGATGAACTCTTGCCAGAATATGACTTGAAGAGTTTGAGAGTCAGAAAACTAGGATCTGGACGAAAGAGTTTTGGTAGTGAGGTTGTTCGGCTAGAGCCAGATGTTGCAGAGATGTTCCCGACTGCTGATGCAGTTAATGAGGCATTACGATTATTAATTCAGATTGCTCAACGCCAGCCATCTATTTCTACATCAAAAGCGCAATAAGATAATGAACCGAGACAATCCCGATCGTCTAATCAAAGAATCACTATGTCGTCCACTCTGTCAATGAACAAGTCGATCGAGTATCATATGATTGAGCGGTACTGTAAGAAGTAGTGATGGCATGATTACCCAAGAGCTAAAGCAACAAATTTTGTCTTTATCGTCAGACGAACAAGATGAGATCGTCCAGTTGATTCAGGCGAAAACTAACTTGTGGGCTGGAATTACTAAAACACCTGGAGTTGTTGGTGGTGATGCTTGTATTAGAAACATGCGAATTCCAGTTTGGAGCCTAGTTGAATACCACCAAATGGGTGCTAGTGATGACAAAATCCTGGAAGCTTACCCTCAATTGATAGCAGCAGATTTAGCTAATGCGTGGACTTATGCTGAAACTTTTCCTGATGAAATTTCCCAAGCAATTGCTATGAATCAGGAAGCATAAATGATTAAGTTATATGCTGACGAAAATTTTGAACTTCCAGTAGTGAAAAGACTCAGAGAAAAAGGCTACGACGTATTAACGACAAGAGAAGCGGGAAAGGATAATCAAAGAATTCCTGATGAAGACGTATTGGACTTCGCCACCAGTCAGAATCGAGCAGTGATAACACTAAATTATAATCACTTTAAAAATCTCCACAAGCAGGTAAAAACCCACAGTGGGATTGTAATTTGTAGTAGAAATAGCGATTGGGATATTTTTGCCGATTGTATCGACATGGCATTACGAGACGAAGAATCGATCGAGGGTAAATTAATTCGGGTAAATCGTCCTGTCAAATAACCTTTTAGACTATTAGCAAAAGCTGTAAATCTGTTAGCATCGATCGAGGATCGATCGACCCAGGAAACGATAAATTTACTCAGTAGCGAAACTCAACATTCACAAGTTACTGGTTAAGCGAGTGTTAGACTTACCTGTGAATTTAATAATTAGAAAATCATCAGCATGAACCGAAAGCAACGATTCTATTGTCGAAGGCGTACAGTAATAAAATATGTCAAACTATTAGCAATTGCTGTCGCATTAACAGTGCTTGCATACCTAGGCATGGTGGCATTTCCCCCGCTGATGTTTTCTAATCACATAACTTACCAAAACTATGAAGTTTGGTCAGATCGAACTATCCCGCCACAGATTAACCAGGTGCTCGATGATGCAACTCGACGGTTGCACACCTCCGATCTCTACGAACCGAATCAGAAAATCAATATCTTCTTCTGTAATGATTCATGGAGACTGTGGATCCACGCATTTGATGATCAGAGTGCAGCAAATACTGATGTATGGCTGACACACAATATTTACGTCCGTGAATCAGATATAGCCACCAATCGCTTCTATGCTCCTGATTCCAAGCCGATTCCCGATCTCATTCATCGACCGCTTTCCTATGTTATCGCTCATGAAGGAACGCACGTTATGGAATTCCTTCAATTTGCTCGACCGCTCAAGCTTAAATATCCTCACTGGTTAATTGAAGGCTATGCTGACTACGTTGCTAAAGCTGGTGATTTCGATTTTGATAAAAATCGTGAACTACTCAAGATCGATAGCCCACTCCTGGATTTACAAAGAAGTGGTTTATATCGGCGGTTTCATTTAGAAGTTGCCTATCTAATCGATAAAAAAGGTTTAACGGTAAAGCAAATTTTCGCCAATCCGCCACACGAGAAAGATTTACTCACGCTATTAAAAAGTGATGCCATCTTTTAACTTACTAGACTCTATTTTACTGCGATCGCTCTATAAGAGGATCGCGATGTTAACCATTGGCGTAGCCTACCTTAGGTAATCGCAAAGCCGCTATATTCCCGCACATAGGGTGCTTGAAAGCCTAATACAATATCCTCTTTTGATACGCCTTTATCCATTAAAGCTTGCCCGATCTGCACCTCAGTCATGTTCTGTTGCACCCAGATTTTGCCATTGATAATGTCTAGATGTAAGTCACAATCATAAACGCGCCGATTGTTACTCCAACCAATATCCATCACCTGATAGCGATCATTTTCTCGATCGAAGATCGTTTGGGTTTGAACATCACCATTGGCGATCGGTACTGCCGCATACTCTAGCAGCACATCCTGCACAATTTGACGATACTTTGCTAGTTTATCCATCTTTCAATTACCTCAGTTACTGGCTCATAGACAATTAGTTTAATTTGATAACGCTCTACAGATATTTTCAAAAACTCTTTCTGAAAGAATGCTTCATAAATTAATGTTGGGATTGCCAAATACAAAGAGCGATCGATATTATTAAGTTCTAGAGCTAGTCGATAGTTAAGAAATTGACCTAAAGCTGCGTGGTAGTCGGTAATCGGTGAATCACCAGCAAAGGTTTTAATCTCAATTGCAATTCTTTCTTCGCCACGATCCGCACCAACCAGCCGCTCTGCACCCAGATCGATCTCAAATTTTGCACCACCTGCGCCTACTTTAAGCGGATCGTCAGTTATCACCCATTTTTCTTTTTCCAGTGCAGCACGAACGGCATAATGAAACAAATCTCTAGCCATGACTTACCGATCCGATTCACTTTTTCTATTTTAGAATATTTCAAGTCCCCTACTCCAAATTGCATTGTTTGAGTTTAGACATCACCATTAGCGATCGATACAGCAGCATATTAGCGTAGTACATCCTTGATAAAATTTGGTGGTTAAACTCACGATCGCTCTGGCCATAATAATTGCACCGCTATCAGTGCAAAGCCGAATGCTGCCAGACCTTTGAGCAATTTAACTGGTAAGAACGCCCCAATCTCACCGCCAGCTAGAGCACCGATCGAGCTAGCTAATAATAATGCAGCTACAGAGCCAAAAAATACCGCACGGGGATGCTGGCTGCTACCACCCAAGGCGATCGCTGCTAACTGGCTTTTGTCACCAATTTCAGCGATAAAGACGGTGATGAAGGTTAAGCCGAGGAGTTGAAAATCCATTTAGTGGTTTAGTTGTTAGAGGTTTAGCCAGGATAGTAAGCTGAAGGCGGGTGTTTTCTCTAGAGCCTAAAGCCCAAAGCCTAAATCACTCTAATGATACTGGGAATACTGGCGATCGAATCCAAGCCTCTAATTTCGGCTAGAGCAGATTCAAAGTCACCCTCAGAGACTTCGTGAGTGACGACGACGATTTCGGCGCGCTCGCCTTGGAATCCGGTTTGGACGATCGATTCGATACTGACGTTGTGTGCCCCAAACCGAGTACCTAGTTTACCAATGACTCCAGGCACATCCAGACACAAGAACCTCACGTAGAAACTGCTGCGGAGGCTCGACAATGGAGCCATTTGACTATAATGCGTGTGAGCGCAACTTAACAGGGGGTGGAGGGCAGTATTGGGGGAACTGACAGCATCTTCGCGGCTGGGGTTACTCTGGATCGTGCCGACGATCGCGAGAATATCCGATACCACCGCTGAAGCCGTTGCCCCCGCACCTGCACCAGGGCCAAATAACATGACTTCACCTAATGGCTCACCTTCAACCAAAATTGCGTTGTACACGCCATTAACATTGGCTAGTGGTCGATCTTTGGGAACGAACGTAGGGTGTACCCGTACAGATACCGCACCATCTTCGACTCGTTCGGCGATCGCTAGTAGTTTAATCACAAAATTGAGCTTATCAGCATAGGCGATATCCGTCGCACTGATTTTCCTAATTCCCTCGCAATACACATCCTCTCGCTTAATTCTGCCCCCAAAGGCAAGGGAAGCCAAAATGGCAATTTTATCCCCTGCATCCAAACCATCGACATCAGCGGTCGGATCTGCCTCCGCATAGCCAAGATCTTGAGCATCGGCGAGGATTTCGGCAAAGTCGCCACCTTCGGCAGTCATTCGACTGAGAATATAGTTAGTTGTACCGTTGATAATTCCGGTGACGCGGCTAATCCGGTTCACACCGAGAGATTGTTTTAAAGGTTGAATTACTGGAATGCCGCCACCAACAGCCGCTTCGATCATCACATAGACACCTGCGTTATTCGCTGCGCTAAAAATTTCGTCTCCAAATCTAGCGATTACGGCTTTATTGGCTGTGATCACGTGTTTGCCATGCTCGATCGCTTTGAGAATTAGACTACGGGCAGGTTCGATTCCCCCAATTAGCTCGATCACAATATCAATTTCGGGATCGGTAACGATCGAGTCTAGATCTGTCGTAATTAGTTCGGTAGGGAGACTGACAGCGCGAGGCTTATCGATCGACTTTACCCCTACGCGACCGATTTTGACAGCCTGGAGTAAGTGATGCCGCCCGACGGGATCTTGAAGAATTTGAACTGTACCCGTGCCGACAGTACCTAGTCCGAGGATGCCAATTTTAACCACAACTTAATATTATTTAGATTCATGCTCTATTTTCGATCTTAGACTAGTTCGCACCTCGATCGAGCATGAGTTAGCTGTCGATCGTATCACCGAGATTGTGACTGACCCACAGTGCGATTTGCAGCCTGTCGCGTAGATTCAAGCAGGTGAGAATGTTTGTGACATAATTTTTGACTGTGCCTTCTGTCAGGTGTAAATCTAGGGCGATTTCTCGATTATTTTTGCCCTGCCCAATCCGCCGGAGAATTTCAATTTCATTCGGGTTGAGATTTTCGAGTACTGCAAGTGCCGAAGATTGGGTGGTAGTCTGTTTGGGAATGCGAGAAAATACTTTGAGAGCGATCGCTGGATCTAGTTGACCAAACCCGCGATCCAGACTGCGAATGGTAGTCGCTAATTGTTGAGATGGGGTACTTTTGAGAATATAACCCAGGGCACCATTTTGAAGTGATTGACAGATATATTCATCTTCATCAAAAGTCGTCAACACCATAATCCGAATCCACGGAAACTTTTGGTGAATGACTTTAGTAGCTTCCACACCATTACAGATCGGCATCCGCACATCCATCAAAATCACATCAGGACGCAGCGTTTCGGCAAATAAAATTGCCTCTTCACCATTACTGGCTTCACCGACAACTTCGATATCTGGTTCGAGACTAATTAATGCAGCTAATCCAGCTCGAAAAATCACTAGATCGTCAACTAATAATAGGCGAATCATCTGGGAGATTGTGAATATTGGATTTTGCTTTGCTCGATCCAATTTATACTCTGCGATCTTACTATCTTTTTGTGGATCTAAAATGAAACTCAACCTGAAAATAAATTCAGGTTGAGCTAGGATCGAATCGATTAGTTGCTTGAGCGACTAGTACTAAACATCGTCCCGATTTGAGGATCTGTACATTAATGATGCACTTCAACCTATCGGATCGGAATAGTGGTGTTGGTAATGGTATGCATAATGTTGTAGAAGTGAAGAACACCTTGACCAGAGAGATACTCAGTCAGAAGTAACGCCACAAATCCGAGCATTGCAAAGCGACCATTCCAGATTTCGGCTTGGGGGGTAAAGCCCGTCCGCCATTGGTTACGTTCAGTATTAATATCAGTATTAGTAGGAGGAATTACTTTTGTAGGAGAATTTGACACGATCGAGACCCCAAGATTGTGAAGGTGGAAAGGAAGATCGATGATTGGATGTCAAGCTAGCTTTCCATTTGAAATGTTGAAAGCATCTTTAGTCTGTTTCATTTATCTATCTTTGTAAATCTTATCAACGGTCACTAACTGATGATATCTCTCCAAAGGATGATTTTGTGAGTTAATCTGGCAGTCAAAAGATATATCGGCTCTAGAAACGGTCAGAAATTGCTAGGTACGAATATTTTAACTCGTGTACCTCGATCGATTTCACTGTCTAGATTAAAACTACCGCCCAAACATTGCACCCGTTCCTGCATATTTCTGAGTCCAAATCCGGCATGGGGTCGATCGACACTAAAACCTTTTCCATTATCGCAGATCTCTAAAATCGTTCCGTTGCCGATAACCGATCCAGTAATCGTGACTCGATCGGCTTGAGCATGTTTCTGGATATTAGTCAGGGATTCTTGGACGATACAATAGAGTTGATAGCTAGATTGAAGCGACAATCTCGAAAATTCTACATCCACATGGATCTGAAAAGGTTGATTTTGTTCGGCGAGGGCAACTATCGCTTCGGTGAGATCGAAATTCGATCGCTTCATCGTCCCCAATGCTTGACGGACATTATCTAATGCCTGGGAACTAAGTTTTTTGGCTAGATCGATCGATTCTTGCGCCCGTGCTGGTTCTGTCGATTGCAATCTTTGAGCGAGTTCGATCTGGACATCTAGTGATGTGAGCGAATGTCCCAATGTATCGTGAATATCCCTAGCAATCCGATTGCGCTCTAGATCGGTGGCTAGCGTTTCTACCTGATGAGTAAGTCGATCGGCTTTTTGGCGAGATTTTTGTTCTGCTCTCCAAATTGTTCCGACCAATAAAACAAAAATACAATTGCCAAAACGACTCGCAATATATCCCGTAATTAATCTGCTTGGATTGAGATACAGTCTTAGATCGATATTTACGGCACCTTCAATTATTTCTGGAACGCGAGCAATATAAATAGAGCTGCTGACAATCACAAAAATGCTGGCGATCGCAATTACATCTCTTCGAGGCAATAAAAAACATCCTTTTAATAAGAATGTACAGTAGAGAGTAAAACTATAAAAATCATACCCTTCAGCAATAATAGTGGTTGAAATTGCCAATAGAATATAAATTCGTCTGCTCCAGATTGAGCTATTAACTGGCAACAATACAATAAAAGGAATAAATATTATCCCAAATAAAAATGTCTGTTCGATCGGTAATGGAGATTTTTTCAAGTGTGGGGTTGCCAAAAACATCCAAACACTAAAAACCAACGCAAATAGCTCTATGACTATAAGCGATCGACGCATACTTGAAGAAATTAGGGGTAAACGTGTTATCTGCGTTGACAAAGCTTCAGCTCCAATCGATCGATCTTCATTTTAAATTTTAATCGAGATGGATGTGACTTTCGTAATGATGAATGTGACTTTCGTAATATTTGTCATGACCTTAGTGAATTTTCATCTGCCTAGCGATTAGGTTAGTCTCGATGAGATGCACGGTACTGTGACAATTTTTGGGAGTCGATCGATGAAAACTTACTTTGCTTGTTTACTATTGGTTGGCTCGATTGAGATGTTGATGCCGATGGAAACACTACTTGCTACACCTCGAACTAGCTCTGACGCTGCCAAAATTAGCTTACCAACAGCCTCGCGAGCCAATTACACTACAGAACGACTCGACAGCAGAATTGCTAGATTAAAGCCTAAATTGCGAAAACGAACTAACAGCCCACAATCCCAACCGATTATACCCCCTGCGACTGAGCCAGCAACAGCACCCAAACAAATCTCGATCTCCGACATCATTATCAAAACAGATCGAGGTGAACTCGAACCAGCAATCGCAGCTAAGGTTCGCCAAGTCCTAACCGTCAAAATTGGGCAGTCAGTTACGCGCACACAGTTAGAGCAAAACTTAAATGCAGTCAAGGCATTGGGTGACTTTTCGGCAGTAGAAATCGTCCCTGAAGACACTGCACAAGGTGTGAAAATTAGCTTCATCGTCAAGCCTTATGGCATGTTTAGGCAAGCTCTGATTAGGACACTCCCAGCTAGTAGTAGCGTAGTTACCACAGCCGATATCGATCGTATTTTCCAATCCCAGTATGGCAAAAAATTGAATGCGATCGAACTCAAATCCTCGATCGATAGCCTAAACAAACTTTATCAGAAACAGGGATACAATCTCGCTCAAGTCGTTGATGTGGAAGAACTTAGTCCTGATGGCAAACTGACTTTAGTAATTGCTGAAGGCGTGATTGAAGATGTTCAGGTGCAATTTTTGAATAAGCAGGGTGCAGTTGTAGATGAAAATAAAAAACCATTTACAGGAACGACTCGACCCTTTATCATCACTCGTGAGGCGGAGTTAAAACCAGGCAAGATTTTCAATAAGGCTACTGTTGAAAAAGATCTGCGGCGGATCTATGGATTAGGTTTATTCGATGATGTGCGCGTATCCTTCATCCCTGGCAAAGATCCGGCAAAAGTTATCCTTCAATTCAATGTACTCGAACGTGGCAAAAACACCTCGATTTTACCTAGTTTTGGATATAGCTCCAGAGATGGGCTATTTGGCAATCTTAGTTTTAGCCAATTAAATTTGGGCGGTAACAATCAAAAACTGAACGTTCAAGGTCAATTGGGTTCACAGAATTCGACAACTTTCGATCTGAGCTTTTCTGAACCTTGGATTGCCACCGACCCCAATCGCACATCGTATAGCGTCAGCGCATTTCAGCAGCGATCTTTATCTTCAGTTTTTGAAGGGGGCAAAACGCCCGTCTTTGTACCAGGGACAAGCGAAAATCCGCGTCTGCTCAGACAAGGCGGTGGCATTACTTTCAACCGCCCACTCAACGGCGATCCGCTTGATGAGAGTAAGTTGCGTGGTTCTCTCGGCATTCAGTATCAGCGGATCTCTACTACTGATGTGGGTGGCTCGACTGTATCAAAAGATTCAGGTGGCAACGATCTCAGCTTTAGCAAAACCGGACAAGACGATCTGTTGATGTTGCAATTAGGATTGACTCAAGATATCCGAGATAGTTTTGCCGATCCGACTCAAGGTTCTTTGCTCAAACTGGGTGTAGATCGATCGATTCCGATTGGTAATTCCAAGATTTCGATGACCAAAGTGCGTGGGAGCTTTACTCAATACATCCCCGTAAAGCTGATAAATTTTACGCCTGGTAGTCAGTCACTATTATTCAATCTCCAAGGCGGCACAGTTCTTGGTGATTTGCCGCCCTACGAAGCATTTGGGTTGGGTGGTGCTTCAGGTGTGCGGGGCTATGAGGAAGGTGATATCGGTTCGGGACGCAGCTATCTCCAAGCTACAGCAGAATATCGATTTCCGTTATTCTCGTTTTTAGGTTTGGGGATCTTTGCTGACTACGGTACCGATCTGGGTACTGGCAGTAGCGTCACTGGCAATCCTGCTGGCGCGCGGAGCAAACCAGGCAATGGTTTTGGCTATGGTGCTGGTATTCGCGTGCTGCAAACACCGCTGGGTACAATTAGACTCGATTACGGCATCAACAATCTTGGGGAAACGCGAATTCAGTTCGGCTTGGGGGAAAGATTTTAAATTAATTACGATCGTTTCGATCGGACGTAGCTATTCCTGTAAACCGTGAATATTTTGCTAAGTTACTACCAGCAGATGTAACGGCGATTAGACCAGTATTAATATCCTCAAAGAAAATTACTCCACCAATATGTTTATTCGCCATGAAGGGTGCATGATAAAATTGATATTCTTTGATATAAATTATCAAGATGTCATCAATATTGGTAGGTTTGCCGAAGATTTGTTGACATACCTGTGCGATCGTGGCTAAGAGAGCGTCTTGTCGAACTGGCTCACCGACATCGCTAAACTCTGGAACATCGCCAAATTCATCCATATAATACGACCAAATTCTAGAGAGATCTGTCTCTTTTTGGAGCTTTTCTTTGAGTTGGTATAATTTTTTGAGTTTCATTGGTTATTCTAGCTGGATGCAGGTACAAATATTTTAACTCGTGTACCTCGATCGATTTCACTATCTAGATTAAAGTTACCGCCCAAACATTGCACTCGCTCCTGCATATTTCTGAGTCCAAATCCGGCATGGGATCGATCGACACTAAAACCTTTCCCAAACAATAAGTAGCGATCTTCGAGTACTAGGAGAAATTGCAGGTAGAATTTTCATCAGCGGTTAATCGATCGATCGCTATTGCGATCGAATGTAAAATGGCGATCGGTATGACTTTAGTCATATTTTCCATGACCTTAGTGAATATTCAGATCTACTGATTCTAGAGTACTCTGTAGTTAGTATCTAGTGCTGTGACAATTTTTAGCTAAATCCAATTGCCAGCAATCGCACGCCCACAATTCAGATGAGGAGTTAACCTATGAAAACCGAGCTAGCCTGTCTACTACTTATCACTGGTTCGCTTTATATATTCATCCCTGCCAATATCTCGGTTGCCCAATCTCCACCCCCAACCAAGGTTAAATCAGTCACCACAACCAAAATTATTTCCCCGACAGCCGCACTCAATCGATTAATCGTTGCCGAAAAATTAGATCCGAGTTGGTTTACACCGGAATTGCTCAAAGCAGTGGACAAAAATTCTGATGTTGGCGCATTACAACTTCAACGCGATCTCAGCATGAAGATCGGACGGTTTAGATATGGCAGTTACAAGTCTGTTCAATCGATCGGCGATAATAAATATCGGGTGCTATTCGATCGAGCCGAACCCGATGCAGTGATTGTCAAACTTTCCCTCGATGCCCAAGGCAGAATCGCGAATGTGGGGATTAGCGAGAAAAACAAACCAGCACCAACTGCCCAAGCCCAGGCATCCGCCGCAATTGCCCTGGATAACTCCTTCAAAACTAATACCCGTGCTAATGGTGAAACTAGTCCGATTCTAACTAGTCTCAAGCAATGGTTGGGAAATTATCAGAAGGTGCAAAAAGTAGATGGAAATAATTACATGGGCATCTTTGAGCGCGGTTCCGCTCCAGTCACGATTAATTTTAAGCCCGATGGATCGATCGAAAATTATCGCATGGGTTGTCCTATCACCAAGTCAGCTTCACGCAGTCAAGCACCAGCAGATCTTCAGAAGATATTAGCTGACTGCCCCAATCTCAAGTAGCACGGAGTTCGCTCATGATTACCTGTCACCTTCGCTACACGATCGATTCTTTATGCCCTCCACGACAGATCTGATTATTTCGACAGCAAACTTGACAAAAGCCTATGGTAAACAGCAAGTCGTCAGCGACCTCAATTTAGCAGTACCGAGGGGTTCAATTTGTGGTTTTCTGGGTGCAAATGGAGCGGGTAAAAGTACTACGATTAAGCTGCTATTGGGGCTAATCCAGCCGACTAGTGGCGTGGGTACAGTATTTGGTAAAAGCATTGCTACAGACAGCGTAGCGATTTGGGAACGGGTGGGTTTTCTAGCGCAATCACCAAGCTTTTATGGCTATTTAACTGCACGAGAAACGCTCCAGTTTGTAGCTTCATTCTTCTTCACTGGCTCCAAAACTGCGATTTCGGCTCGAATCGAGGAACTGATTGAATTGGTGGGTTTGAGTGGTAAGGCCGATCGACCAGTCAAGGGTTTTTCGGGTGGTGAAAAGCAACGATTGGGGATTGCTCAAGCGGCAATTAACGATCCCGAATTGATTATTCTCGATGAGCCAGCCTCTGCCCTCGACCCACTCGGACGGCGGGATGTATTGAAGATTCTCGAAAGCTTTCGGGGGCGAAGTACGGTGTTTTACTCTACCCATATTCTCGATGATGTTCAACGAGTGAGCGATCGCGTAGTGATTATCGATCGTGGTAAATTGATTGCCCAAGGACGAATTCAAGACCTATTATCAGAAAATCGCAACGTCTTTAATCTAACTGTGCGCGGTGATGGTTCGCCAGTTTTAGCTAAATTACTCTCTGTCCCCTGGGTCAAAAAAGTTGAGGTCGAACGAGACATTCCTAATTCAACTAATCACCGTATAACTAAACTCGAAATTCACGTTACGGATGCTCATGCTGCCGAAACCGAACTATTACGACTAGCAATATCCGATCCAGCCACGATCGTGACTCAATTTGACCGATCTACTCAGAATCTCGAAGATATCTTTGTCAATTTAGTTGAAGGAAAGACCAAAAATGATCGAGCAAAATACTGAACTTCAACGGGTTTCGAGTAGCTGGCATCGAGGTTTTCATGCTATCTATCACAAAGAATTAGCAGCGTGGTTTGGGACTCATAAATGGATTAATCAAGTTATTATTTGGATAGCATTAGCTTTAGTTCCAGCAATCAGTGTCCCTACGATTGGCAGAGATCGTGGTGTAGCGGTGTTATCGCTCTTTCTGTGGTCGGGTAGTAATATGATGTCGATCGGGACTATTATTCTGACTCAAGGCACGATCGTTGAAGAAAAGCTCACCCAAACTTTACTGTGGATTTTTTCTAAACCGTTATCTCCTGCGGGTTTCATTCTTGGCAAGTTTGCTGCATATGCTGTTTTAATTGGCTCGATCGTGATTGGCGCGCCAGCTATTGTTGTTTATTGTTATGCCATCTTTGCGAGATTGCCAGCAAAAATCTCAATTTTCAATTATTTAATTGGCGTGTTGATGGTTTATTTAGTGCTGTTATTTGTGTTGGCACTCACAATTTTATTAGGTGTATTGTTTGACAAAATTGCGGCCGTGACAGCGATTTCTCTAGCAGTATTTTTTAGTGGCGCGGGTTTGCCGTCCACTCAAATTCGCTGGATCGAACCATATACTGTTTGGGCATTGCAACACAATTCTTACGAGACAATGACTGGTAAATTTCCGGCGACTGGTTGGTGGGCGATGGGCAGTACTGTGGTGTCAATTATTGTATTGCTCATAATAGCGATCGAATGGATGAAGCGATCTGAATTATGAATTTTACTGTCAACGTGATTAACCAGTAAAATAGCGGTCGTGGTAGGCTAAAGAACTAGAATCTTCACACACCTGCTATGGCAATTGCGATCGACTTTGGGACTAGTAATACCGTGATTAGCCGTTGGAATGCTGCAACACAACAAGCTGAAACGGTGACGCTACCAGGATTGTCACTGGTTGGCGGGATGAATCCACCGTTGATTCCGAGTTTGGTATATGTGGAAGATGGTAGTACTGACAAAGTATTGCTAGGTCAAATGGTACGCGATCGAGGGCTAGATCTTCAAGGCGACAATCGTTATTTTCGGGGCTTTAAGCGGGGGATTGGCGCATCGATTCAGGGATTTTTACCCGAATTGGATGGGGTTTCGATGACGTTTGAGCGGGTGGGAGAGTTATTTCTGACGGGAACGATCGAGCAGTTGCGACAGTCTCTAGATGTGGGCGAAGCTCTAGTATTGACGGTACCTGTGGATAGTTTTGAGATCTATCGCAGTTGGTTGAGCGGTGTATGTGCGAACCTGCCAGTGGAACAGGTGCGACTAATTGATGAGCCGACGGCGGCGGCGTTGGGCTATGGGATGACAGCAGCCGAGACGTTGCTGGTAGTCGATTTTGGTGGGGGCACACTGGATTTATCGCTAGTCCAATTAACCAAGCAAATACAGCAGGGTAAAACGCCTCTGGGCTTCTTGCTAAAGTGGGGGGACAAATCCCTAGCAGCGGCAACTCAACAGCCCCAGTTGGCGCGGGTAATTGCTAAGGCGGGGCAAAATTTGGGCGGGACGGATATCGACAATTGGGTGGCGCAGGAGTTGGCGCAGGAGCAGGGAATTAGTGTCTCGCCATTGATTACTAGGTTGGCGGAGAAGTTAAAGATTCAGCTCTCGTTGCAGACTACGGCAACAGAAGTATATTTTGACGATCGAACTTTTGACAGCTATGAGTTTCATCTGACTCGCGAAAAGTTTGAACAAATTCTCACCGCCCATCAATTTTTCGAGCGGCTGGATGAATCAATGACGCAAGTACTTCAACAAGCTAGAAGACAAGGAATTGAAACTAATGATATTAATGGAGTGTTATTAGTTGGCGGTTCAGTCCAAATTCCCGCTGTTCAAACTTGGATTGAACAGTATTTCGACGCTAGTAAATTGCGCCGATCGAAACCATTTGAAGCGATAGCCCACGGTGCTTTACAATTACTCCAAGGGATCGAAGTCGAAGATTTTCTCTATCACAGTTATGGTGTGCGCTACTGGGATAAACGCCAAAATGCTCACAATTGGCACCCGATTATTCAATCAGGACAAGCCTATCCCCTATCTACACCCGTCGAATTAACCCTCGGTGCATCCCGCGAAAACCAACCTAGTATTGAATTAATTATCGGCGAATTGGGTGCGACAACTGGGGGCACAGAAGTCTATTTTGATGGGGATAGATTGATTACTCGCTGCTTAACTGGTGGCGTAAAAGATGTGAAAGTTTTGAACGATCGCGATGGGAGTAGAAGTATTGCTAAACTCGAACCATCGGGATATCCTGGTACCGATCGAGTCAAGGTGCAGTTCAATGTCGATCGCGATCGGCAATTACGGATTAGCGTTGAAGATTTACTCACCAATCAAATATTACTTGCTGATGGGATTGTTGCTGAGTTGAGTTAAGGAAATGTGGTCAATTATTGGTAGTGCTTTTTTGTAAAGGATAGAGAAAAACAATCCATCTTGTCATGCAATCCCCATTTTTTTTCTGATTTGTTGATTGTATTCGTGGATGAAGTTCCAAATTGCTCCGATATGATTCTCTAGCTTCTTTGAGAATGATAATGTTTTTCTCACTAACCTGGATATTCTCTGTCTTAAGGTGTTATTAAGCCGTTCGATATAATTCGTTAATCCGGTCTCTTTTCCTACTGCAAAAT
>JANXVE010000130.1 GCA_025351825.1 Chamaesiphon sp. 341R_metabat_111
CTACCAGATCCAATCGATCCTAGTACTTGTAAAGCTTTCTCCGTCTGTTTATCTGTACTTCTCGGATTGTAAAAGATTGCAGTATTTTTCGAGATTTCTATTGATTTTTCGAGATGTGATTTTTTGGGGCGGCGGCTAGGCTTAATTGCTTTATCTGCTATAGTTGCTTTATCTGCTATAGTTGCTTTTTTGTTCGATATCTTGTCTGCATCGACAAGATTTTTACGTCTAAATTTATGGGAAATATAAACTTCGAGATCTTTGATGGCAGAAAGAAATATTTCTCGGATTGCTTCAGCACTATGACCTTGATAGGTACGATCGCCAATATGAATATCTTGTCCCTTTTCGATATTGACGTTGTACTTGCCTGCTTGAAAATTTTGGATACCGCCATTCTCTAACCACTGACGTAAATCTTCGACATCGGCATCAGTTGAAGTTGCGTTGAGAATGCGTTGCAGAATGTCATTGAGATTAGTAGGATTGGACATTTCTCTGGTGTGGACGTGAGCTATTGTATTCTGACAAAGCAATTAGCAATTCTTGTCAACTACTGTCACTAGGGAACAACTGACGTAAAGTTTCGAGATCGGCATCAGTTTGAAAGCCCTCGGTGATTCGTTGAATAGAATCAAACATTCCAACCACCTCGTTCGCACAGCGTCCCCTTTGGGGGATCGATCGCCCATTGCCCGACAAATGTTTCGCCCCCACTCGCCACCATACTTACTGGCATCACAAATTCCTGAATTTTCTCCACCACGTCTATTAAACCCAATTCAGTCGTCCCTAATTGATGTTTTCGTAAAAAAGCCTTCCAAGCCTGTTGTTTTTGAGCGTCAGCCGCAAATAACGGAGTCAATGCTACTACATCAGCAAGGTTTTGCGGTAGTTGTGTCCGCCGTCGAGCGAAAGTCGCCGTCAATGCTGCACTCAACACCGCGCCATCAAAACTAAACTCGGTAGCTAACACCCACAAATCGTAAAAATCCTTCAGCCGCGTATTACTCATCCCCAACAGTACCATCGCTTGAAACTTCTCCGCTACCACCGTTTCGCGGGGATAGCTCAATACTTGCGGCGCGGGAAAACTCAATAGAGCCGGAAACTCAACTGACACGGGATGAGGTGTAATCGCATCGCCAAATCCAACATCAACTTGGACGGGAATTTTCGTCCGCGTTCCGGCTAGATAAGCTAGCAGATTAATTCTGACTCCTTCATATTCACAGTCGGCTTTAATCCGCGAACTAGCAACGCTACCCGCCGCAAATTCTAAGCCATCTGCTACGACATCCAGAGCGCATAACTCTCGAAAAATGCCTTCGATCCGTTCTGGCGTACTATCCCCAAAACCGAGTAAATCCGCATCCCGCGTCGCTCGATGGGAACGCTCCGACCAAATATTAAACAACAATGCCCCTTTCAACACGAACTGTTGCTGATATGCAGATCGACTCAGCCGATACAGCAATCGCTCCAAGGCATACAACACCAGCGTTGTTTGAAAATCAGCGGTGCCAGTCAAATTTTCAACCGCTGGCGGACTGATGCCGCAATCTGTTCTGGTTTCGTCATAACACCAGCATCTCCAAATAGGGTTGAATTACCTTCTGCACCCGACAAATTTGGGCGTAGTGAGCCAAAAGATTCAAATCTAGCTTCCGTGCCACCCATGCTTCTTTGAGAGCTTCTAGAGACACATCTAGACCGATCGTGGAACGATATTTAAAGCAGTCAGCGATCGTCTTGGGGATGTTGTAGACGCGCACGGGGATACCTGCTACCAGATGGGTTTCGATCCCCTCAGTGAGCGATTTACCAGACATGTTAATCCGCTGCAAGGCGATCGATTCATCACTGGGAGTTCCCCACCGATTATCAAATGCCATCCAGATCCGCACGGGATTTTGGGTGGTAAGTTCGTGCCAGCGCAGAGCCGACAACAGGCAAATCGTCCCGCGTGGGAAGCGAGTACAAGCCTCGGCATAGGTTTGAAATTCGGTTAGATCGGCAGTGGGCAAAGTATATAAACCTCGACTGACTCACACCAATGCGCCAGCATCTACCAAACGGCGAAGCTGCTGAGGGTGTACTCCTCTGGCTTTGAGATCGCTGTTGCGAGCAATGCCCAATTCTGCAACCAGTGTGAGAACTAGATCTGGTGTAGTTACTAGCAAAATACTATGACTTATCTACAACTAACAGTATTTTATCACAAACTATGCTATTGAAGTGCCACCTAGACATGCAAGTACAGTAATTGCGATCAATGCTGGCATTGCTTATCCTCTTTTTTACTTGAGAAGCTATCTATTCTTAATGACATCACCAATGTGAAAATCTTGAACATCACGGACTTCATTAATATTGATGATTTTTTCAGCTATTTGAGTAAGATTATCTGCAATTTTATTGGCTTTACTGCTAAAATCCCCTGCTTCTGACTCAATTGTTGGTTCTCCCCCAAACGGTAATTCTTTTGGTTCTTTTTCCCCACCAGCATAATACGCCAGCACAAAGTTGTCCGCTTGCTCGAAGTTTAAAATCGGGTGCTGTCGATCGCCTGTTCGTTGCGGTACCACCTCCCGCGCATAGAGAGCCAAATCTGCCACCCTTACATAACCATCTTTTTGCGAAACTCCCTTCCCTGCTAAAGATTCAATCAGAGCCAACAATAGTCCGGACAGATTTATGGAGCCAACGAGCCATACTGTAGAAGGCTGTCATAGTTAGGATGGGCTTTAATCAAAGTCTGGTCAAGCCCTAACATGGAAATAAATCTCTCAAGTAGATGCTCATTGAGTGCAAGTCG
>JANXVE010000132.1 GCA_025351825.1 Chamaesiphon sp. 341R_metabat_111
CGACTTGCACTCAATGAGCATCTACTTGAGAGATTTATTTCCATGTTAGGGCTTGACCAGACTTTGATTAAAGCCCATCCTAACTATGACAGCCTTCTACAGTATGGCTCGTTGGCTCCATAAATCTGTCCGGACTATTGAGTATTGAAGGATTGATAGTAACCTTGCGATAGCTCTTCAGCCTGAGTTCGAGTCGTAACATCATCAACCCTCGCCAACAGATATGCTGCAACAGGGTCTAATGTTCCCCAAACAATTAGTTCTTTCATCCAGAATACAATCCAAGGCAAACCAATTTGAGACCAGTTCTCTAGAGAAAATGGTTCGAGGGGATCGCCAAAAGCTTCATCACTAGCTAATGCGATGATACTGCCTAGCCCCCAGTTAAATCGATAAGTAAAGTTCTTGCTAATCAGGTTGTGCCAGTCAGAAATTTGTGTTTCTGGTGGTTGCTGGGTTGCCCTTTGATGGCGCAGCCACCAAGAGAGAATTACTTCCCAATTAGTTGCCGCTCCTTTTCCCTTGCCCTTTAAATTTTCAATACTGAATGACTTTACTTCACCAATTAATCGGATAGCATCCTGGATATAAGTCAAACGTCCTTCATCCGATCGAGATAAATAGTCTGCTCCGGTTTCTAAATGCTGTTTGATTCTAGGATAAAGAATCAGCAGTTGATTTCCAGAGCGTGGTGGTAGACTCGTTTTGTATAGGCGTTTCCGTTGAAAATGGCTTGGATAAATGGTCGATTGAAGTGCTTTACCACGATGGATAAATAACTCTTGTAACTCAGCTTGCTGTTGGTTGGCATAGTAAGCATAGGTTTGCTGCCACAGGTTGCGTAGTGACGCTTCTAGCTCATTTGGTTGCATGTCACCAGCAGAAAGTTGCTCGATTTCAACGATCGCGGCCAGTAGCACATTGTCTAAAGAATCCAAACTTTCGATCGCGCTCTCTTCAGGCTCAGTGCTTCCCTGTCGATCGATTGGGGCTGTTTGCTCCAACCAGATTAGAAACTCTGCATTACTCCCATCTACCACTAGTTCTCGCCATTTATCTCGCAAATGCTCGATCAGTCTAGCCAGTGGGCTAATTGCAGTATCGCTCGTATCTATCGGTGGTTCTTGCAACTTACGAACTAAGCGATCGTAAAGATTACGAATTTTGACTTTTTTTCTACCATCTTCACTTCTACTTTGCACTCCTTCAGGTAATGCTGGCACAAGTACCAAGCTGCGTCCCTCCGTGCCAAATCCAGGACGACCAGCGCGCCCAGCAAGGTTTTTGAATTCACGAGGATTCATTTCACCATTCCATCTCTGAAGACTCGGAATTAAGACGGTTTCAAACGGTAAATTAACTCCTTCAGAAAGGGTTGATGTTGCCATGACGAGATGAACGATCTTTTCATCGATCGCTTCAATCAAAAGACGAGCCATTAGCCCAGGCATTTTGCCATGATGTACGACAATACCTTTCATTAACAGTCTGTATTCACGAGAATCGATCGTGTAATAGTCTTTGCATGACTCTAAGCATTTATTCCAAATCGCGATTCTTTTTTCATCTGAAGGGACTTGAAAGAACTGTGGAATCTGAGTATTATTAGCCCAAGTTCGATCGAGCAATTCTAGAAAATCCTTTGCATAATCTTTAATTTTCTCACTGATAGAAATCAATACAGACCGCTGCTGTCCTCTATCGTCTGGAGCCGCAAGATGCATGGCAGCCCAGAGTAGATAAGGACGAACCGCTGTTGTAAAATTCTTTCCATCAAATTTAGAAGCGGGAGGATGAGGTGGAAACGGGTTAGGAACATATGGACTTTCAGCCTTTTCTTGCCAAGAAAACTGTAATGGAGCATTATCTAGCAAGTCATAGCGAATTTCAAATCTTCGACTGGCAAGACATTCTAATCTGCCAATAAGCTGACGAGTACTTTTATAAAAAGTTTTGATAGGAGTCGCATCATCTTGATGACTAATCCACTTGGCTAAGGCCCCTTCTGCCTCCGCAGCAACAGCAGATAAAGCAACAATACGACAGCGATTTCGATCCAAAGATCTGAACAATCTAGCACCTAGAGATTCTAATCTTAAAGACCGATTTTCAGATTTTTGCAACAATTCAATACCGCCACTAAGTTGAACGGTATGAGCTTCATCAATTACAACTAATGTCGTTCTCGGCAGAAATAAGTTACCGAGAAATTTCATCAGTGCTTCTGCTTTCTCATAGGTGCAAATTAGGACGGTTTTCTCGTCAGTTGTTAGCCATGCATCTGTGGGCCCCCAATCTGTACCGCCATATAAACCAGTGACAGTTACCTTTTGAGAAGATGTCGATCGGTGCAAAACACGAGCTAATTTGACTTCGACTTCAGTGGCTAAAGCACGAGAAGGTACTAAATAGATAACCAAAGGAGCTACTCCAGAAGTCTGTCTATTGTCACTATTTGGAAACAGACTTTGTAAAATCGCCAATTCTGCAACTGTAGTTTTGCCAGAGCCTGTAGGAGTACAGAGTGCAAAGGATTCCTGTCCAGATAACATCTGAACACCACGAACTTGAGACGGCCACGCCATCGATTTTCCTGACAGAAAGCCATAGCGCAAGTACCGCTCAAAAACGTTACTTCCGTCTGAACTCATATTCTGGAGCAGGATATTTAGATGTCGCCGCATACTGTTTTCGACGTAAGTTGCAGCAACCTCAGCACAAAGTTTAGACAAAATCCAAGAGTATGGATTTCGTCCATGTAGAACGATTTTACTAACAGCAGTGAGTTTATCAAGAGCTTTCTGAATGCGCGAGTCTTCGCCCCAACGCATGACGGCACACAAAAGCCCCAGCGCACTAACTGTTTCCCTAACGATCGCTTCCTCAATGACGTCAGCATTCTGGGAATCTGATAGAGATGTGCCCTGTATTTCTGGTATTGTCCGCGCCCAGTATGTCGCAATCTGCTCTAAAAGTCCCACAAAATCAGCTTTTAGCAATGCAATGAGGATTCTAGATTCATTATCTTGACTACCATCTTGTCCTAAAAGACCCGATGCTCTTGCTGGATAACCTGCTAACTGATAGCAAGCAGCAGCCAGCAACCGAGTCGATAATTCTTCACTGTTAGTATCTGAGATCGGTAGCCACTCCAAAATTTCCCCAGCACGCAGTACTGTTTTTTGCCACTGGTCGTCCTCGGTCTGTCTTTGGACAGATGATACTTCCAGAAGCCGCATAACATCATGAAGGTGGCTATTTGCTTCCATCTGGCTCCAAGTTCTTAAACCTGATTGATTCTCCCGAAGTCGCGTGTGGTGGCTATAAAGTCTGGCTACAGATGGAGGTAATCCATTACTAACGAAGGACTCAACTACTTGTGATGCCAGGGTAACTGTTTCTGTACTAGGTTGAACCATATTTCTCCTCGTTAGTGGCTGACTGCTTATTGGAATGCAACTTTCAAGCCCCATCCTTATTCTATAGTTTATTTGTACTAATGTATAGGATAGTACGCCATTTCAGTTATTGCTGAGAGGGTAAAAATACTAAATCTCTTATACGTATGCCAAATCTTCCAGCTCTGAGGGAGTCAAAAAATACTCGTTACTGGTCTGAAATCATTGAGACACGGGTAATATCCGAAGTATTTGTCGTACTAGTTTTGAGCCTTATCTTGATTTTTGGTTGTGCTTCAGTGGGGACAAACTTCCCAGCCTCTTTGAAAGCATACTGAATTTCAGGGATTGCTCGTTGTACAGCCCTAAAAATAGCTAGGTTACGTACACCGATAATAGCCTCTTGCCCCTCATCAAAAGACAATAAATGACAGTTGTTTTGGATAAGCTGCTTGCTAGAATTGGGAAGATAAAAGCTGACTTTTTCCAATAAAGTTAATAACTCAACTTTTTTCATGGTAGATACGATCGGTTTAGTAGATTGATAGACTTCTTCTATTAATCCATTCACATCATGTAAATGAATTTCTACAGCTTCCAATCGGCGGTTAGCAATATAGTTTTCGTGAGGAGCTGATTTTGGGATTATTACAGTGCTTGCTCTAACTGGTGGTAAACCACATATATAGCTAACAAGATCGCATCGTTCATGAATTGAATTTTTGTTTGAGAACCATAGATGACGGAGCGAGTTTATCCAACTTTCTTCATCCGATCCAGCCGTTGCATAATCTTGAAGTGCTTCGATTATTACAAGACAGTCAACTGGAATTTTTTTGCTATCACTAGATTTTTGATGAGCATCAGTAATTAGAGTCGAATCGTGACGAGCTGTACATTTTGCCTCACAGAAAAGAATATGTGTAATTTTATTTTGAAGATCGCGCTTAAAAGCCAGCATGTCATCACCAAACCGACCAATAATAGTGGGGGCAGTACTTTCTTCTTGTCGTACTTGCTCTAATGCATGGTATGCCATTTGATGCGATCGAAAAGGAAAAGCAATGACTTGCCAATCTTCATCTAGTGCGTTGAAGTTCTCGGCAACTACGGCTGTCATAATTTCACCGAAATAACCCTTCAAGGTTGTATGCTCTAAATACCGAGGGAACTCATCGATTATTGAGGCACCGATACCTGGTGTCTCTTCTTCTCCGAGAGGATCTAGAGAGTCTGAAATTCCTACAATCTTCCTTAACTTTTGTCTTGTATCTTCATGTGCTTGATGTACGAGGATCTGAAGTTCCTTGATAATGTCAGCACGGATGTCTAAATCCTCTTCCAGCCTTCGATGGTAATATTGACCATCATCAGATTTTTGAACGGTATCGATCAGCCACTTTGCAACAGTAGGTAAATGGGTTCGTTTCGGGGCTTTTGCCATGCTAAGTGTAGTAGCGTATATTGCAAAATGCTCCCACCCACGATGGGGCGCGATCCATATGCGTGAATTTTAATGCCAACAAGAGTAAAAATTGATGCCAGTCAAGGTTTACTTGTTGTTATTATGCCCACGCCATTTTCAATATTATCTATTGAGGTGAAATTGGTTTGAAACATCCGTGCAAACAATCTCAATCCCCTTCCCCATACTAAATAAGTCCTAGTGTCTCAGTTCGTTTGCAAAAATCTTACTGAAAATTTTGAGAAATTTTTTTTAATAATGCCTTCCGCTCCTTTCCCAACCGAGACAAGAACTCTCTCATTTCCTTTGAGCGCAGCCCATGTTTAAGCGAGTTTCGCGCTGCTTTTGCCTTTCCTACCGCGCTGATTGGCCCCGTTGAGTGTTCCCACGGAAATTGCTGGTAGATTAATAACTTCATGCGATCACTCTGCTGTTTCCGTGCTTCCAAAGTCCATCTTGGCATAGGGTTGAGCCTCCAATTGTTTCTGTAATTCTTCAGTCTTAGTTACTAATTGATTAACCTGCTGCGCGATCGCATTCTTGATAAACACCGTTCTCGGTTTAGGATTTTTGATGTCATGCAATGTCTGCAACGTCTTTCGCGCCTGTTCCTGTGCTTTCATCGCCGCATCAAAAAAGGTGCCAAAATGCGGCGTGCTGGCGGAGAGTGTGGCTAATTGCATATATCGATTGAATGTGGCGTTGAGGATTGTTACTTGCCCATACAGCAACTCAGCCGCCGCAGTCGCTTCATCATTCATAAATGCCTGTGTTTGAGATTCGATCGCCTCCTGAAGCTGTAATGTCTGTGCCGTATTCGCAAATTTCTCCGATCCATGAATCAACAGGTCGAGAGTATGCGCCGCCCCAAAACTAGGAGATGCAACACCCAGCATCTGGAGATCTAAAATAACTTGGTCTCGATCGTTATCGATACGAGGAGTTTCAAGCTTTTCGGTATACTGCTGCGTCAGTTTGTCCTTCATTGTATCTACGTAAAAATTTATATAAGCGTCTCAACCTTTCATCGGTATTAGATTTAGATTAGCTCGATCGCTTTAGCTACTAAGTCTACTAAGTACAGCACTCGATCTAGTTTTTAGAGTAACACGTCAATAGAGTACTAGTAACAGACTCAATAAGAAAATAGGATTCTATCAATACAACCCAACAACAAAACACATCGAAAACCATCTAAAAGTAACCCTTTTAGGTTTATCTCTACGATAGTGGCCGCGCTTTACCCATATAATCAAAATAGCCCCCATCAGTGAAGGTGAGGGCTATTCCGATCGATGGACTGTTACTAGCAGCGCGATCGAAGTTAAAAATAACTACTATGAGGCTAACATGACTCAAGCCACAGATACAGATATTCAAGAAATTAGGACAGGGATCGAAGCTAATACCAAAACTATTGGCGATCTAACCGCATTGACAGCGATCTTTGTTAAAGACCTATTTCCAATTTTGCCGACAGAACTACCAATGACGTATAAACGCACCCTTGATAGTTCCGGCTGAAATAAACTTTTTGCCCCGCTAACTACCCCGCCCACTTATTGAGAATGCTCGAAACCTTTATAGAGCCTTCTTTTCAGACCCGATCGATTCCACGTTGACATCGATAAGGTCCCCCGTTCGAGTCGGGGTACGTCCATAGGTTGGTAATATACGGCACGGTAAGGCTTTAAGGAATCTCAATCACTCCCTAGAGCCGATTTTTGCTGTCTATCGATCGCAAAATATAGGCTGTTTTGGCGGGTTTGGTGATTCTGTTGCCCACCATTTCACCCAGGGATATTTGTTTGATTTGAGAGCCGTTTGGGATTGGGCTAGAAGCCGATACCACATAGCAGAAAATAATCCTTGGAGCGATCGTATTCCTCGAATAACCGTCCAACGTATAGAACATGATGACCCTTTGACAATTGCTGAATTCCAGGCAATTATTGCCGCGTTCAAAGTTCACTACGCTTATTCTTTTTACGCCGAATTTGTAATTTTCATCCCTCATTCCGCTTGTCGGTTCGGAGAAGTTTCTGCCTTGAAATGGAAACATCTAGGTGCGGATTTCTCAACCGTTTGGATTGAGAAATCAATCAGCAGGGGGCACGAAAACAAGAAAGGTACAAAGACTGTGCCCACTATTTTGCAGTTGATGGCAATCCTGGCGATTGGGAATCTAAAAAGGACGAATGGGCGAAGCAAGCAGCTCAGAGAAAGTCCGATCGAATAGAATCTCAGCAAAAAGAATTTTCAACCCAACTGACATCAGCACAACGAGATCCGTTGATTCGATCGCTCAGTCGAGAGTTAGGACTAACCATTGAGCATCGCAAGATATTATCCGACAGGGAGCTAGCCGATCGGCAGATTGAAGATAGTCTATTTTTCTCGATTGGGAAATTTCAAAAAATCGGTGAGCATTATCCTCTCGATCTTCCAGGGGTATATCAATCGCCAAAAGGAGATCGCCAACTCAACGGTAAAGGTATCGCCATCGTCGCGATCGATGCTGATGGCTTGGCAACGGGTTGGTAGGTGATGAATGACAATACCAGACAGACCGTTCCGGAGGTTGACTTCGCTAAATACTATTGGGCCAAAGGTGATGAATCCAGTCACTTACCAATCGGTGATGGCGAACTACCGATTCAAACGATCGGGACTGCATCTAACCCCGATACTATTTGGGCGTGTGAGGGCTTATTGAAACCAGTGGTAGCTTCACATCGAATCAGCGATCGATTCATTGGCGCGGCTAGTGGGCTATTCAGATCGTCTCCAATACAGGTTAAAGCAGCTTTAAAAAACGTTCAAACTGTAATTATTGCAGTTGATGCGGGTGATGTTGTTAATCCCCATCGGGTCAGACATTGGCGACTAGAAACGGAATTTTTCCAATCTTTAGGATTGACAGTCTTGTTCGCGTGGTGGGGTCAAATTTACAAGACCGAAAATGATATCGACGAGCTTACCCCTAATGAATTTAGCTCGATCGAATATCTCACACCCGATCGATTGCTTGCCATTGCCGCTCTCCAATTGCCAGAAAATGAAGATCCGTCAGAGGTAGAGGTAGATTCAGGCAATGGCAACAAGAGTTCCTACTACTCATCTAACTATCAAGACGGTTTAGTCTCAAATACTGTCGAAAAACAAGATGATGGTACTTTCAAGCCCAAGCAGCAACGCATTGGAAACCATATTGAAGCGATCGCTTATGTGGAAGATACTGAGGGTGCGGGAACTGGTGTTTTAGTAGAATTTCGCAACCAGCGCAGAAAAATTCGTCGAGTGCTAATTCCGCGCATTGCGTTGGCGGGAGATGGACTGGAAGCTCTTCAGTTTCTGGTCGATCGAGGCTACCACTATAGCCGCAAGCAGAAAGGTTTATTGCTAGATTATCTGTTCGGATTGGGCTGTGAAGTCGTTCGTGTTTATACGATCGCGGATAAGACTGGATGGGTAGATGGCTCCTTCCTAACTCCTGCTAAAACTTATGGCGATCGAATCCAAGATTCTCGATTTCCCGAACGAATCGTTCGTAATTTATTAGCTTACCGAGTCGGTGATACCGTTACGAATAATGTCGAGTATTGTGTCCCCACTGCAATCTTCGATAAAGAACTGGCTGATGGAGTAGAAAATTGAAACTTGTTAAGGAACTTCAGGCGAGAAAATGGCTAAAACTCTCAAACGAACGATCGAAGGCAAACGAATCTCCGTTTTTGCTTTTCGCGAATTCTGGAACGGACAAATTAGTTTGGCAGATAGTAAAAAAGAACGGGACACACGGGACAATAATGCTGAAACATCGAGTGAAGAAGGGCTTCAAGCATCAAAAGAGCTGTCCCGTGATGGAAATCTCAACGGGACACACGAGACAACAATAGGGCAAGACGCGAATGACTGTCCCGTATGTCCCGTCGATCAAAATTCTGCGGGACAGCAGCAGGACATAAAAGAAAGCATACTCACCAATCCTTCCAGCTCACCTGTCCCGTGTGTCCCTGATGTCCCGTTAGAAAAACACTTCGCCCAAAATACCCCATTGCCAAATCTGCTCAAAGTAGGAAATCGAGTTCAATATGTTGGCAAAAATTCTAGTTTAGCAAGGCAGTATGCTGGAATTCTAGAAATTCACGAAATACAGGGTGATACTCATACTTGTAAAAAACCTGATGGTAGCCTAATAAGCTGGATTGAGTTTGACGATTTGCAATTAATGGAAGTGCTTCTCTAACAAGTGTTTGCAAGATATTGGGCTGACTGGCTCAATTGCCACTATGTCAATCAAGTCAGTCAATCTAATTACCCACAAGTGACGGAAAGAAGATTTATTGAATCACCCAGGAGATTGATATGAAAGATAAATTAATTCAGCAGTATACCGAAAAGCTCGGAGTTCCACCCTGTAACGATCGAGACCAAGTTATCTTAGATCTCCAGATATTCGGGGTTGCATCTCCCAGTTTTGGTGCGGCACATACACTCAACCTGCTGATTCATGGCGCATTTGTTATCTATTCTGATGCGGCGATGAAGGCACAGGAACAGGCTCGCAAGACGCTACAGACATTGCACGATATCAAGAACCCTAAACCGAGAACGGTGTTTATCAAGAATGCGATCGCGCAACAGGTGAATCAACTGGTAACTAAGACTGAAGAATTACAGAAACAATTGGAGGATCGACCCTATGCCAAGGTGGACTTTGGAGGCACGGAAATTGCAGAGCGATCGCATGAAGTTATCGATTTACCAGCAGCGTCTGTGGGAACGATTGCCGAAGGCAGACCAAGGGTCAACGACGAGGCCAACAAGCGCGGTAGGAAAAGCAAAAGCAGCAAGGAACTCTTGTAAACATGGGTTGAGGTCGAGGACGTATCCTGCTAAATTTTAAGGATGCCCGATCGAGCTTAGTTCGATCGCGCTCATCAGCACTACCAGTTATTGAGAAGCCGACAATTGCAGTACGAAAAGATTACTCTCTCTCAGCTTGAAAACTTTCTATTCAAGGCCGCTGATATTCTGCACGGTAAGATGGACGCATCGGAATTTAAAGAGTTTATCTTTGGGATGCTGTTCTTGAAGCGATTGTCGGATGAGTTCGATCGCAAGCGAGAATTGCTCAAACAAGAACTAGCCCATCGGGTGCCGGAAGAATTGGCATTAATTTCAATGAGGTTAAGGGGAAAACGAAGATCCCCGACCAGAAATGGAAGGATATTATCGACCATTTCAATCAGCCGAATTTTGTGCTGGTGAATGATAATTTTGAGTTTCCCGATTTGTTAGGGGCTGCTTATGAGTATCGGCGGGCAATTGACAGCAGCGGAGGCGAAGACGCTGATTTTGCAGAAGCTCTATGACTGGGTGAAGGAGCAATTAACTCGCTATTTGAATGCGGCAAAACGGACGCTAATCGCGCTGGTAGAGAAGCTGTGGGATAAGTATGCGGTTTCGAGTCGGGAGTTGGAGGCAGAGCGAGAGGATACGCTGAAGGGTTTGAGTGAGTATTTGGTTAAACTGGGATATATGAATTAGTGAAGCCACACATGAGTTTAAGGATAGTTCGATCGGGCGTATTCCTGTGGAGTGGAAGACTATTAAACTCCGCAATACTCCAAAAACAGAACAGAATAAAATTATTTCTCTATTAGATAGATTGCAACATGAAATTAAAATCACGAAAGAATATCTACTGAATTTGCATCCCACAAACCAACTCACTCTTGGCTGAGTGAAGACGATCGAGGCTTACTCATCAAACTAGGCGGCTGGCGCAAAGATCGCGCTACCGAACAAGAAGGCTTAACCGTGGCTGGATTGCTGATGTTTGGTAAAGAAGAGGCTCTCAGAGAAGCACTACCCCAGTATCATGTCGAATTCATGCTGATTATCAGGGTATTGGCGGGATTATCGTCGAAAAATATTGCGATCGCTTCGAGTTCTCCAATCCTGGATCGTTATTGATTTCCCTCGATCTATTATGGGCTGGGAATATCAGCGAGTGCCGCAACAAAGCACTCCAAACTATGTTTACCCAAATCGGGATCGCTGAAAAAGCTGGATCGGGAGCAGACAAAATTCTACAAGGATGGAAGTCTCAGCAATGGCGGCAACCGAACGTGCAGGAGATAACACAGCCCGATCGAGTGCAATGGACCTTACCAATGGTTAGTCTCATTCCTCAAGAATCTCTCGATCGCCTAAAGATAGCCGACGAAATGGAAATGCTCGCTCGGATTGCTTCGCCTGCGAGAGAAAGTAAACAACTCTCTAAAACGCCAATGCTTGCTAATTTTACTTGCAGACACCTCAGGCTTTGACGAATCCATTTACTTGCACTACCTGGATCTCCGGCTGTATCGTTTTCGACGGCCTGTTCTACTGCTGCTGCTACCCCAACTACTTTTTTTCTATTCCTTTACGCCCACCCCCCGCCACTCGAATTCTCTGGGTTGGACGATTTATCAAACCCTCTTCGAGTTCTTCTCGTCCACGCCTAATCGTATTGCTGTCTAACCCCTGATTGACGGACAAAAGTCCGTAGAGATTCGAGCAAAGACTGATGAGGAATAGCGTTGAGGAGAAAAGAGAGGAGAACTGTTAAACTGTTTTTATCCAAAAAAGCAGTTATTATCGAAATGCTCGAAATCCCCTCTCGTC
>JANXVE010000189.1 GCA_025351825.1 Chamaesiphon sp. 341R_metabat_111
TCCCAACTCCCAACTCTCCCTGATATCATAGACAAAAGTTTGGTAGTATATTAGTAGCGATAATTTTATTGCAAATATAATATTCAAATAAATTGAGTGTAGAGGTAATTAGAATGTCTCATCTCACCTCCTACTGTTTTAGAGCGATCTCTATCGGGATTGCGATCTTAGCTGCTACGGTTTCAGTGTCAGCAAAAGAAGTTGGCAATACGATCGATGTCAAGCCCAGTATTAGATCGACTGTACCATCAAAACCAGGCTTAGACATTGGATTGCAACCAATCATCGCGACTGATGTGCCGCTGAAGCCATCTAGCCAGCCAATCGCGAATGCTCCAGATCCTACCAATCAGAAACAACCATTAGGATTGGGTGTCAGTCCACAAATTGGTACGCTCGGTATCGGTGTCAGCGTAGCCAAATCGATCGCGCCGCAAGTTAATGGTAGGTTGGGCTTTAACTTTGGTAAGCTCGATGTCAGTCGCACGGATAGCGGAATTAGTTATGATTCACAGTTGAATTTGAGCAGCGTTCAGCTATTTGGTGACTACTATCCCTTCACCAGTAGTGGTTTTCGGGTAACTGGTGGATTAGTAGCTCAAAACAACACATTTGCTGTCACTAGCAAACCCAGTAATGGTAACTATACGATCGATAATACCCAATATTCAGCAGGTGCCGTAGGTAGTCTGACTGGCGAATACAAGTATGCTAACTCGATCGCGCCTTATGTCGGAATTGGCATCGGTAAATCCACGAATGATGGTTTCGGCTTCAACGCCGATCTGGGCTTAATGTTTACAGGCGCGCCCAAAGTCTCTCTCAATGCCAGCAATCCGGCTTTCAACAATAATCCAGTTACCCGCAGCCAACTAGACAATCAAGTCCGCCAAACCGAGAGCGATCTCAAGGGATTTAATGTTTATCCGGTGATATCTGTCGGACTTTCCTACGGCTTTTGACATAGGAAGCTATGGGTGAAGAGGGACTTGAACCCCCGACCGACTACTTAGAAGGTAGTTGCTCTATCCAACTGAGCTATTCACCCTTACTAGCACAATATCCTAACATACTTTTTCGACAATTGCAGCAATTACGACTGTGTTGTTTGTGATGACTTCAAATAGATCGCGTCCACGCTGCATCAAACTGAGGCAACTTGTGAAGATCGGCAATATTACTCTAGGCAGTCTACGTATATATAGTATTAAATAACACTATATATCTGCTCGTACTGACGTATGGACTATGCCCGATCGAACATGGCAATCATCGATGCACCATTGGTGAATATTGAACTATCTACCCTTTCTAACAATTTAGGATCGAGGTTGTGGCTTAATTATCATGAACAAAAATACACTTTAGTTCAAGCTTTTGCCAGTCACAAGCTTGAATTAGCACAACAACGATGGCAGCAGATTGCAGTAGATAATGCTGTGTCTAGTCGATATTTGCTGGTGCGAGAAATTGGTTATTATTCATTATGGATGTTGGATCCCAGCGTCAACCCAGCTTGTCTAATTAGATCAGATAATAATCACAATTTAGAATTGCAACAAGCTAGTATTTGGCTATTGCAGGAACTCTGGTTGCAATGGCAAGATTTGTTGGGAGAGCGACAACTTCAGATATTTGCTGACAATTTATTAGGTGTAAATTCACTGCTGAGATCGAGGGCAGATCTCGATCGGTTACTGAGTCTCGATCCCTTAGCCTCTAAGCCGCTAGATGGCTGGGTACAAGCAGATTTTATCGCATTCGATCGACAGTTATTCGATCTCACCCACAAGAAAATGGGGCAACAATTTGGGCATAAACTAACGATCGATATTATTGAATCGATGCCAGATACATTACGAATAATATCGATCGATATCTTAGATCGTAAAAACCAATCGGATCTTCTCCAACATGACTAAATCGCGATTAGAAAAATCAGATCCCCAAACTTGGCTGCGGGGAGAATACGTGACTTATTGGGGGATAATTTGGGCGGTAATTTCCACAATCCTCTACCTCAATTTTAGCGTCGTTGATGCTCATGCCGCTCGTCCGGTGTGGTTTATTTTAGCAACTACAGGATTAGAAGAAATTGGGCTGCTCATCTCTGGCTATCTATGCTGGCGGAACTGGCAGAGTCCAAATATTCCCAGTGGTAGAGCTGTCTGGTTGTTATTTGCGATCGCCATATTTGCCTTTTTTGGTGGTAATTTGTGGTTCTGTCTATGGGAAGTACAATGGGGTTTAGATCCGGCTGCTTCCGCTGGAAATCCATTTTTTGTTGTATTTTACCTAATGCTGATTGCTGCCATGCGGCTGGCAATTCTCGATCGAGATGTCCAACTGGCTCCTCAACAATGGATCGTCGTAGGAGGTGTTGCAGCCATTGGTTTGACGATTGGTTGTTGGCTGACGACACTGCCAGCTAGAGCAATGGTACTACCTACGCCATTATCAGTCGAGATCGTTCAAGCTAGCTCTAAACCGCGCCTGACTGCCGGAACGATGACTCCGCCAATCGGCTACCAATCGGAAAGCCGCGCCAAAAGCACCTTGGTGAGCCTGGAAACAACCCCTGAGTGGGTATTAGCAATCGATCGATCGATGCAGCCTTTAGTCACCGCCTTTAATTTATTTTATGTGCTTTGTGATTTAGTCTTACTCACTTTTGCCGCAATTCTATTGCTAGGATTTTGGGGTGGACAATTGGGATTGCCCTGGCGAATGGCCGCACAAGCGGTATTATGTTTTTATATTGCCGATACCTGGTTCGCTGCCGCTCACGATCGAGTGCAAGGATATGAAAGTGGCTCTATCATGGAAGTGTTCTGGATTTTTGGGATTGTACAGTTTGGCATCGCTGCTGCGCTAGAATTTGATAACTCCATTCGTGCTCGCCGTTTAGCCCGCCGACGAACCGCCATAAAGTAAACATGAGTTCTAAAAAAATTACCGCTGCGGATAAATTGGAGATTGTCGATCTCTATCGTCACGCTGGAGATACAACTGCATCTCTAGCAAATCGTTATGGAGTCAGCAATTCCACAATCAGTCGTATCCTCAAAACTGGGATCCTAGAAGTTGAATACGAAGTCTTGATCCAGCAAAAGCGGGGATTGAAAGTCGGGATTGAAGATGAATACGCGAGCACAATTGTGGCACCACCTGTCGAAATTCCAGCAGTGACACCGCCAATCGATCTCGATCGATCGAGTACCGATTTGGTAGATACTGTTCCCAAACTAATTTTACCTGTCGTTCCATCGTCAACCAGTACAACTGAAGAGGATAGTAGTGCGCCGCGCAAATTGCGTCGTCGTTCCTCAGCACCAGCAACGATTGCTAGCGATGAGCCAATCACAGTGGTTGAAATTGCAGAACCGATAGTTGTTACAGCTCCAGCTCAAATCTCTAGCTCGGTAGTCATCCCTACCAGCGATAATGTCGAGCTACCACCACCAATTTCCCGCACACCAGTACTGCGAGAGATACTTGCTGATTCAGAGAGTAGATATGCGCCGCAGCCAGTCGTAGAACCCGATGAACTGGAGGAGGAAGATGATGATGACGACACAGAGGATGTCAACGTTTTAGCGGCAATGTTTGGTGAGGAAGTTTCTGACGATGATGAAGAAGAGGAGGATGATGAGGATGATTCTACAACAGTCGATCGAGTATTAGATCCAAATCAGCTCCTCACCAAAGATCGGTTACACGTTCAAATTACCCCGCTATCCCAGGCGACTTTACCGCGTACTTGTTATATCGTCATCGATAAGTTTGCCGAACTAATCGTGCGCCCACTCAAAGAATTTGCCGATCTCGGACAGATATCGAGCGAGGAAACCCAGCAGCGAACCTTACCAATCTTTGACAATCCTCGCGTGGCAAAAAGATTTTCCAATCAACGCACTCAACGAGTAATCAAGGTGCCAGATAGTAAAGTTTTTTATAAGACTACCCAACACCTGAAGCTAAAAGGAATCACGCGGCTATTGGTTGATGGGAATATCTATTCCTTGAATTAATTCAAAGCTGGCAACTTATTCAACCCAACCACAACACTGGGATTGCTTTGCTTGAGTTGGGCTTCAAAGCCCCAGCAAGCATCGGCATTTGTTTTGTTCAGTGCAGTCTTGGCTTGACAACGTTCAGTGAGAATTTGGGCGATGCTGGTGAGCAATAATCGATCGCTCTTTTGATATGCAGCTTCAAATAGTTTAATCGATTCACGCAGATCGTTATCATTCTGTTGTTCTCGTCCCCGAATCCCTAATAGTTGAGCTTTGTAGTAAGTCA